>JAJUII010000207.1 GCA_029265505.1 Aeromicrobium choanae | reverse complement strand
TCGGAAGCCTCGTCGGCCTCGCCGATCAGGGCGAGCACCGCACCGACCTCGACGGTGTCGTCCTCCTCGGCGCGGATCTCCAGCAGCGTGCCGGCCACGGGCGAGGGGATCTCGGTGTCGACCGTGTCGGTGGAGATCTCCAGCAGGGGCTCGTCGACCTCGACGGTGTCGCCGACCGACTTGAGCCACTGGGTGACGGTGCCCTCGGTGACGGACTCGCCGAGCGCGGGAAGGGTGACTTCGGTTGCCATGTTCTGTGTCCTCTTCCGTTCTCAGGCGTGCGAGTGCAGCGGCTTGCCGGCCAGGGCGAGCGCGGCCTCGCCGAGGGATTCGTTCTGGGTCGGGTGGGCGTGGATGAACTCCGCGACGTCGTCGGGGTACGCCTCCCAGCCGACCCACAGCATCGCCTCGCCGATCTGCTCGCCCATCCGTGCGCCGATCATGTGGACACCCACGATCGGGCCGTCCTTCTCGCGCACGACCTTGACGGTGCCGGCCGTCTGCAGGATCTGGCTCTTGCCGTTGCCGCCGAGGTTGTACTCCAGCGACTCGACCTCGCCGTACTTCTCCTTGGCCTGCGCCTCGGTGAGGCCGACCGACGCCAACTCGGGCTCGCAGTACGTGACCCGCGGGATGTTCGCGTCGACGATCGGTTGCGGGTTGAGCCCGGCGATCTCCTCGGCGACGAAGATGCCGTGGGCGAAGCCGCGGTGCGCCAGCTGCAGACCGGGCACGAGGTCGCCGACCGCGTAGACGCCGTCGACGTTGGTGCGCAGCCGCTCGTCGGTCGGCACCCAGCCACGGTCCAGGGTGATGCCGGCCTCCTCGAAGCCCATGCCCTCCGAACGGGGACCACGACCGACCGCCACCAGGACGACGTCGGTCTCGATGGTGTCGCCGTTCTCCAGGGTGACGACGGCGCCGTTCTCGTTCTGCTCGACCCCGGTGAACTTCACGCCGGTCTTGAACGCGATCTTGCGCTTGCGGAAGGCGCGCTCCAGACCCTTCGACAGCACCGGGTCCTCCAGAGGCACCAGCGTGGGGAGTGCCTCGACGATCGTCACCTCGGCGCCGAAGGAGTTCCACACGGAGGCGAACTCGACGCCGATGACGCTGCCGCCGATGATCACGGCGCGCTTCGGGACCTCGTCGAGCTGCAGGGCCTGCTCGCTCGTCATGACGCGGCCGCCGATCTCGATGCCGAGCGTGCGCGGCTCCGAGCCGGTCGCCAGGACGACGTTCGTGCCGGTGTAGCGCTCGCCGTTCACCTCGACGGTGGTGGCGTCGACCAAGCGGCCCTCGCCCTCGACGACGGTGATGCCGCCGGCCTTCACCAGGCCGGTCAGGCCCTTGTAGAGACGGTCGATGACGCCCTGCTTGTAGGCGTTGACCTGGGCCATGTCGACGCCGTCGAAGCTCGTGTTGACGCCGATCTTGGCGCCGTCGCGGGCGGTCTCGGCGACCTCGGCGGCATGCAGCAGGGCCTTGGTGGGGATGCATCCCTCATGCAGGCAGGTGCCGCCCACCTTGGCCTTCTCGATCAGCGCGACGGTCTTGCCGAGCTGAACGGCGCGCAGCGCGCACGCGTAGCCTCCGCTGCCGGCGCCGAGAATGACGATGTCGAACGAGTGGGGTGCGTCGTCGGGCACGATGTCCTCCGGGTAGGTGGTCTGCTGTCATCTTGTCACCTGCCCCGTAGTCCCTGCCACCGGGGCAGCCCCGTGGCGCCGTGACTTCCGAGTAGGTTTCGCGCCGCGTCGTCCGGCTCGGGCCCGGTCCGGCAGAATCGGGGTGTGGGTCTGTTCAAACGCCGTCGCCGTACCGCCGCCGGAGCCGTCGTGTCCGACCGGGACGCGACCAAGGCGGATCTGGCCGCGCTGCGCGAGTTCGCCGCCACCCGTCGCGGCGTCGAGGCGTACGTCGAGCCGAGGACCGCGGTCACCCAGACGACGGTCGTGCTGGTCGCCGCCGACGGCGAGTGGACTCGGCGCCGGGTCGCCGACGAGAAGGCCGCGGCGGACCTGGCCCGCAGCCTCAAGATCCCGATCTACGACACGAATCGGGTCGGCTACCCGCAGCGGATGCGGGACTACAACGCGCGCAAGGCGGCGCGCAAGCCGGCCATCGAGGTCGACCGCGGCGGATACAGCCGCGAACAGTTCGCGGCGATCATGACGCTGGAGACGATCGCGGGCGTCGACCCGCTGCCGCGCGATCCGAGTCGGGACGACCTGCAGCGCACGCTCCGGGCGGCGCGCAAGGCCGCCCACCCCGATCGCAACGGCGGCGACCGGACTCGCTGGGACAAGGTCGAGAAGGCGGCGCGGACCCTCGGCCTGTGACCGTCAGTCGGTCAGCACCCGCTCGAGCACCAGGTCGTCCTCGGTGTGACGGCCGACGACGAACCGCCGACCGCCGATCACGGTGAAGCCGTGCTTGGCGTAGAACCGCTGGGCGCGCAGGTTGCGGCCGTTGACCCCGAGCCACACGCTCGTCGCTCCGGCCGCGCGCGCCCTCTGCAGGACCTCCTCCATGAGGCGGGCGGCCACGCCCGTGCCGTGAGCGCGCGGGTCGGCGTAGCACTTGCTGAGCTCGACGGTCGGGCGATGGGTGACCAGGGCGGCGAGATCCTCGGCGTAGGGCTCGCGCAGAAAGGTCAGCGTATAGCCGACCGGGCCGATCTCGTCCTCGGCGACGAGGACCTCGGCGGTCTCGTCGGCGAGGTACCGGTCGAACCGCTCGGGAGAGAGGTGCTCGGCGATGAAGGCGTCCATGTCGACCTGGGGCATCCCCGGCGGGCAGGCCAGGGGGAACGTGCGGGCGGCCAGATCGGCCAGCGCGGGCACGTCGGCGGTCGTGGCGGGGCGAACGATCACCGGATGATTCTCACAGGTGCGCGATGCGGGAGAATCGGCACGTGGACGCCACCGGGATCGGCTCGCTGCCGGGTGAGGACTTCGCCGCTGCGGCACGATTCGTCGTCGACACCATCGGGCCCGACGACGTGGGGTTCGTGCCCGAGCTGCCGGACCGCGGCGCACCGGCCGGGATGATCGGCCGCACCGCCGGGATCCTGCCGTTGCCGATCGACCTGCAGCCGGCCGGCTGGCGGCTCGCTCCCGGCGAGGGGATGGACCAGCGCCGGGCTCGCTCCCTCCTGCGCGCGGACCTCGACGTGCTGGAGGAGACGGTGGGCGAGGAATCGATTCGGATCAAGCAGCAGCTCACCGGGCCGCTGACCCTCGCCGCGACGACGGAGCTGCCGCGTGGCGGCAAGGCGCTCGGTGACCATGGGGCTCGACGTGAGCTGGCCGAGGCGCTCGCCGAGGCCGCCCGGGAGCAGGTCGGGCAGTTGAGGCGGCGCTTCGACGGCGAGCCGGTGATCCAGGTCGACGAGCCCGCCGCGCCCGCCGTCCTCGCGGGGCGGATGCCCACGGCGAGCGGGTTCGGGCGGCACCGCTCCGTCGACGCCCCGATCGCCGATGCGCTGCTGCGCGTCGTGACCTCGGCGGTGCGCGAGGCGGGCGGCCGGCCGGTGGTGCACTGCTGCGCCGCGGACGTCCCGGTCGACCTGTTCGCGGGAGCGGGCTTCGCCGCGATCGCGTTCGACGCCGGACCCGTGGGTCCGGGGGACGACTGGGCCCGGGTCTTCGAGGACGGCACGGACCTGTGGTTCGGGACGAGCGATCCGCGTCGGGTCGAGGAGTTCATGGGCCGGCTCGGCTTCGAATCGGCGTCCTACGTGGATCGGTCCGCGGTCACCCCGCCGTGCGGCCTCGCCGGGCAGAGCGCGGCCGGGGCACGCGAGGAGCTGCACCGCGTCGTGTCGGCGGCGCGCTCGCTGGGCTAGTCGCGCAGCAGCCGCAGGGTCGCGACCTCGACCGCTGCTCGACGCTCGTCGTCGTCGAGATGCTCGAAGGCGCTCCGGTCGATGGCCGTCCCCGACTCGTAGAGCGTGACCAGGCGTGGATCGACGTAGGAGCCGCGGACCACGGCCGGGGTGTTCCCCAGCGCGAGCGAGACCTCGGTCATGACCGCGCGCAGGGCACGATGGCGGGACGCCTGGGTGTCGCCCGGCTCGTCCGACAGGGCGAGCAGCTCGGCGGCCAGCACGGTCGCCGCCCACGTCCGCAGGTCCTTGGCGCTGATCTGCAGACCGGTCTGGTCCTGCAGGTAGGCGTTCACGTCGGCGGACGACAAGGGCGTCACCGCGCGGTCGGCGAGGTACTCCAGCAGTCGTGGGCCGCCGTTGCGGCGG
>JAJUII010000131.1 GCA_029265505.1 Aeromicrobium choanae | reverse complement strand
GGCGGTCTCCGGGGTCGAGGTCGCCTGGTCGGGGACCGCCATGCCGGTGCTGGCTGCGCTGGCCTTCGGCGTGGCCGTCGTGCTCGGCGTCGCGGTCGCCGTCCTCGGGCCGCGCTGGTCGACGATGGGTCGGCGCTTCGAGGCTCCGTCCGCCCGCGAGGCGGACCCGGCCGACCTGTGGAAGGCGATGGACGACGGCCTCGATCCGACGCAGTGAGCACCGAGTAGGCTGTGCTCGAACGTCCCTGACTCACCCAAGGAGTGACCCCATGTCGCACGGATCGTCGCCGGCCGCCTGGACCGCCGTCCTCGTCAGCCTCGCCGGCTTCCTCGTCGGCGGGATCGGCCTGATCCCCGAGCCGAACTGGGTCGTCTTCACCATCGGCGTCGTCATGGCCGTGGGTGCCCTCCCGCTGGGCAAGGTCATGGCGCTCGCCGGCTACGGCGTCGACCGCGCGAAGTCGGACGCCCACTGACCGCAGCGGCACCGGGTCCGACCGCCTCGCGCGGCGCGCTCCTGCGTGCCCCGGTCCTGGCCGGAGTCGGCGGGGTCGCTGCGCTGGCGTTGCTGCACCTGCGCGACCCGCACGTCCCCGGCTCGTACGGGGGCTGCCCGTTCCTCATCCTCACCGGGCTGCCCTGTCCCGGCTGCGGCGGCCTGCGGGCGGTGAACCTGCTCACCCACGGCCAGATCGGTGCCGCGCTGTCGAGCAATCTCATCGCGGTGGCGATCGTCATGGTGGTCGCCGCGACTTGGCTCGTCTGGCTGGTGCGTCGCGCCCGAGGCGCTCCGGCGCCCTTCCTGACGTGGTCGCCGCGGTTCATCGCGATCGGGACCGTCGTGATCGTGCTGTTCGGAGTGCTGCGCTGGACGCCGTGGGGCGCCGGGCTGGCTCCCTGACCGGGGCCCTACCAGGTCCCCAGATCGACGATGAACGTCACGATCGAGAGGCCGAGCGACACGACGCCCGCCGCGATCGCCGCGATGCCCACCCAGAAGGCGGCGTTCGCGGTCGACAGATCAGGCGCCCAGCCGGCCCACGCGGCACGTCGGCGCACCTGCATCGCCATCAGCACCGCCGCGATGCCGCCGGCGAGGGAGACCGGGCCGCAGCAGCAGGTGAGCACCAGGCTCACGATGGCGATCACGAGCGCCCACGTGGCGAGCTGATCGCCGCCGGATCCGTACCACGCGGACGGTGGATGGCCGGGACCGGGCGGTGGAGGGTAGTGAGCCACCCGCCCGAGCATAGGGGGTGCCTCGGGGGCGGACCGTCCGGCCCGCCCCCGAGGCGTCGCGGGGTCAGGCCGTCGGCAGGTGCTGGAACCGCTTGTAGGCGTACGCGGTGGCGATCGACACCACGGGGTAGGCCACGAACAGGCCCAGGCCGCACAGGCACGCGCCCAGCAGGACGATCACGAAGCACAGCAGGGCGAGCAGCAGCGCCTGGCCGGCATTGGCGGCGACGAGCGAGAAGCTCGACTTGATCGCGTCCACCGGCGACTCGTCGCGGTCCACGACGAACAGCAGCGCGAAGTACGAGAAGAAGGCGAAGACGAGGCCGGGGATGACGCACAGGAACATGCCCACGGTCACGCCGATGCCCACGAGCAGGGCGGTGATGATCACCGGCACGATCGGCACCCGCGACATCGCGTCACCGAACGAGAAGGGGCGACCTTCGGTCTCGTCGAGCGCGCCGCGGTAGACGATGCCGGTGATCACATAGCCGACGATCGTCGAGAGCAGGTTCACCACCACCGAGCCGAGGCTGAACGCCGCGAACGGGTTCGTCTCGGTGGGGCTCACCTCGGGCTGCGAGACCACGCTGAGGAACGAGAACGCGATGATCACGACGAAGATCGCCAGGCCGGCGAGCAGCCACTGGCCCGCATTGGCCCGGAACTTGGTCCAGCCGTAGCTGATCGCGGTCGGTGCGTCGAAGGGCGCCTCGAAGCCGGAGTCGCTCGGGGGCGGTGGCGGCGGCGGGTAGCCGCCTCCGGGGGTGTCGGCAGGACCCGTCGGCGGGGGCGGATAGGACGCATCGCCACCGGGCGGAGGCGGCGTCGTCGAGGAGTCGTCGGGCTGGTCCGGACCGGGTCCGGCGGGCGGCTCGTTCGTTGTCATGAGTTCGAGCATAGAGAGAAATGTGACCGAGACGACACAGGCGAGGCCCGGCGTGTGGCCGCTCGACGTCCCGAAATCGAGGGCTGGTGCCGCAGGGTGCGGCCCCGGGGCTAGGCTTGAGCCCAGTTCGCAGCCGAGTCCGACCGGGGGAAAGGGGAGTGCGATGACCGTGCTCGACGAGATCCTCGCGGGAGCGGCCGAGGACCTGGCCGAGAGGCAGTCACGCGTCAGCCTCGAACAGCTCAAGGAGCTGGCCGCCAAGCAACCCCCGGCCCTCGACCCCATGCCCACCTTCCGCGCCGAGGGCGTCGCGGTGATCGCCGAGGTCAAGCGACGCAGCCCCAGCAAGGGCGCGTTGGCGCCGATCAAGGACCCCGCCGCCCTGGCCGCGGACTACGCCGCCGGCGGCGCCGCCGCGATCAGCGTGCTGACCGAGGAGCGTCGATTCGGCGGCTCCCTGGACGACCTCAAGGCGGTCCGGGACCGCGTGGACGTGCCGGTGCTGCGCAAGGACTTCATCACCACGTCGTACCAGTTGTGGGAGGCGCGCGCCGCCGGGGCGGACATGGCGCTGCTGATCGTGGCGGCCCTCGACCAGAACGCGCTGGAGTCGCTCGTCGACCGAGCCAGGTCGATCGGACTGACGCCCTTGGTCGAGGTGCACGACGAGCTCGAGGTGCAGCGCGCCCTCGACGCCGACGCCGACCTCATCGGCGTCAACGCCCGGAACCTCAAGACGCTCGAGGTCGATCGCCACACCTTCGAGCGCGTCGCCCCGTCGATCCCCGACTCCGTGGTCCGGGTCGCCGAGTCCGGTGTCCGCGGACCCCACGACGTGATCGAGTACGCCCGGTTCGGCGCTGACGTGGTGCTGGTGGGCGAGACCCTCGTCAAGGGGGACGATCCGCGGTCGAGCGTCGCCGACCTCGTTGCCGCCGGCATGCACCCGGCGCTGGCGCATCGATGGCAGCCGAGCTGAACCCTCCGGCTCCCTCCGCATCGACATCAGGACCACCCATGACTGAATCCCCCCGCCCGACCTTGCCGGACGGCCCGGGCCACTTCGGCCGCTTCGGCGGCCGCTTCATGCCCGAGGCGCTCATCGCCCCGCTCGACGAGATCACCCGCGAGTGGGAGGCCGCCCAGACCGACCCCGGCTTCCGCGACGAGCTCGACCGGATGCTGCGCGAGTACGCGAACGTGCCCAGTCCGCTGTACGAGGCGCACCGCTTCTCCGAGGCGGTCGGCGCACGGATCCTGCTCAAGCGCGAGGACCTCAATCACACCGGCGCGCACAAGATCCGCAACGTCATCGGCCAGGCGCTGCTGGCCAAGAGGATCGGCAAGCCGCGCTGCATCGCCGAGACCGGCGCCGGTCAGCACGGGGTCGCCTCGGCCACGGCTTGCGCCTACCTGGACCTGGAGTGCACCGTCTACATGGGCGAGGTCGACACCGAGCGCCAAGCCCTCAACGTCGCCCGGATGCGGATGCTCGGCGCCGAGGTCGTCCCGGTGAGGACCGGGAGCCGCACGCTCAAGGACGCGATCAACGAGGCGCTGCGCGACTGGGTGACGACCGTCGACACGACCCACTATCTGTTCGGCACCGCCGCCGGACCGCATCCGTTCCCCACGATGGTGCGCGAGCTCACCCGCGGCATCGGTGACGAGGCGCGCGCCCAGTGCCTCGAGCTCACCAGTCGGCTGCCGGACGCCGCGGTCGCGTGCGTCGGCGGGGGGTCGAACGCGATCGGCCTGTTCGCCGGCTTCGTCGACGACGCCGACGTCCGACTCGTCGGCATCGAGGCCGGCGGCGACGGCGTCGAGACCGGACGCCACGCCGCCACCATCACCGCCGGCGACATCGGCGTGCTCCACGGTGCGCGCTCGTTCCTCCTGCAGGACGAGGACGGCCAGACGATCGAGTCCCACTCGATCAGCGCGGGCCTGGACTACCCGGGGGTCGGCCCCGAGCACGCCCACCTGGCCGACACCGGTCGAGCCGAGTACCGGCCGGCGACCGACGCCCAGGCGATGGCCGCGTTCGACCTGCTCTGCAAGACCGAGGGCATCATCCCGGCCATCGAGTCGGCCCACGCGCTCGCCGGCGCGGTCATGCTCGCCGAGGAGCTCGGTCCGGAGGCCACGATCTTGGTCAACCTCTCCGGGCGCGGCGACAAGGACGTCCACACCGCCGCCACCTGGTTCGGGCTGTTCGACGAGGCGGGGGAGGGGCAGTGAGCGTGATCGACGACCTCTTCGCCCGCACCCGGGCCGAGAACCGTGCCGCGCTCGTCGGCTATCTGCCCGCCGGCTACCCGACGATCGAGCGCTCGATCAACGCCATCCGCGCGATGGTGGAGGCCGGGGTCGATCTGGTGGAGGTCGGCCTGCCGTACAGCGATCCGGTGATGGACGGTCCCACGATCCAGGTCGCGGCACAGGCCGCGCTCGACAGCGGAGTGCGCGTCGACGACGTCTTCTCCGTCGTCGAGGCGTCCGCCGCGGTCGCGCCGACCGTGGTGATGACCTACTGGAATCCCGTCGAGCGTCGCGGTGTGGATCGATTCGCCGCCGATCTCGCCGCCGCCGGGGGTGCCGGCCTGATCACTCCGGACCTCATCCCCGACGAGGGCGTCGACTGGGATCGTGCCTCCCGGGCCCACGGGCTCGATCGCATCTACCTGGTGTCGCCGTCGTCGACCGACGAGCGTCTCGCGATGACCGCCGAGGCCTCCAGCGGGTTCGTCTACGCGACCGCCGTCATGGGGGTGACCGGTCAGCGCGCCCAGACCAGCGACCTGGCACCGGAGCTCGTCGCGCGACTGCGTGCGGTGACCGACAAGCCGGTCGGCGTCGGCCTGGGGGTCAGCGACGGCCGGCAGGCACACGAGGTCGCGGCGTTCGCCGACGCGGTCATCGTCGGCTCGGCGCTCGTCCGGCGCCTGATCGACCACCCCGACGAGGAGGAGGCGCTCGCCTCCCTCCGCGAGCTCGCGGCGGACCTGCGGGCCGGGGTCGAGCGGGACTGACATGGACCTGGTCAGCTCGATCCCGTCCCCGGCCGAGTCCGTCTGGCACCTCGGCCCGCTGCCCATCCGCGCCTACGCGCTGTGCATCATGGCCGGCGTCGTCGCGGCGATCGTCATCGGCGAGCGTCGGCTCGTGGCTCGCGGCGGCCGCCCCGGGGCGATCTCCGACATCGCGGTGTGGGCCGTGCCGGCCGGGATCATCGGCGGTCGCATCTACCACGTGGTCACCGACGCCCAGCTGTACTTCGGCGAGGGACGCGATCCGTGGGACGCCCTCAAGATCTGGGAGGGCGGACTCGGGATCTGGGGCGCGATCGGCTTCGGCGCGCTGGGCGCCTGGGTCGCCTGTCGGCGCTACGGAGTCGAGTTCCTGCGGGTCGCCGACGCCTTGGCTCCCGGCCTGCTGGTGGCCCAGGCGATCGGTCGCTTCGGCAACTACTTCAACCAGGAGCTCTTCGGGCGTCCGACCGACCTGCCGTGGGGGCTGCGGATCGACCCGGCGCACCGGCCCGACGGCTACGAGCAGTTCGCCACGTTCCATCCGACGTTCCTCTACGAGGCGGTGTGGAACCTCCTCGCGGCCGCGCTCATCGTGTGGCTCGATCGGCGTCTCGTGTTGGAGCACGGGCGGGTCTTCGCGCTCTACGTGATGCTCTACACGCTCGGCCGTGGGTGGATCGAGACGATGCGGATCGACACCGTGAACCACCTCGGGCCGTTCCGCCTCAACGTGTGGACGTCGATCGCCCTGTTCGTGGCCGCGCTCGCCTACTTCGTGTGGGCGCGGCGCCGGTCGTACGCCGAGCCGCCGTCCGCCGGGGCCGACGCCGCGGCTTAGCGCTCGTCGTCGAGCCTGTCCGCGGCGTCCTTGAGCTTCTCGGCCGCGCTGTCGATCTTGTCCGAGAACTTCCGATCGGTCGCCTGATCGGCCAGATCCGCGACCTTGTCGATCGCTTGGTCGATCTGCTCGCCGCGACCGGCGAGCTGCTCCTTGGCCTTGTCCACGATCTCGTCGGCCTTGACGCCCTTGAGCTTGTCGAAGATGCCCATCATCGGCTCCGTTCCTCGCGGGGGCCTCGATGCCCCCGCGGCCACCGTATCGCCCGGGCCGCTGGGACACTGGGCGCATGAGCACTCCCACGCGTGTCGTCACGATCGTGGGCCCCACGGCCTCGGGCAAGACGCGACTGTCGGTGCGACTGGCGCAGCGCCTCGACGGCGAGATCGTCAACGCCGACTCGGTGCAGCTCTACCGGGGCATGGACATCGGCAGCGCGAAGGCGACCGCACAGGAGCGAGCGGGCGTCCCGCACCATCTGCTCGACGTCCTCGAGGTCACCGAGGAGGCGAGCGTCGCCGACTTCCAGCGTCGGGCGCGCCGGGCGATCGACGAGATCGGCTCACGGGGGAGGACCGCCATCGTCGTCGGCGGCTCGTCGCTGTACGTGCGGGCCGTCCTGGACCCGCTGGACTTCCCCGGAACCGACCCTCAGGTGCGGGCGCGCTGGACGCGTCGGCTGGGTGAGATCGGCCCGCACGCTCTGCACGCGATCTTGGCCGAGCGGGATCCGCAGGCGGCGGCGGCGATCCTGCCGACCAACGGCCGGCGGATCGTGCGGGCGCTCGAGGTGGGCGAGCTGACCGGTCGCCCGTTCGTGGCCACGATGCCGCCACCGAGGTCGATCTACCCGCACTTGGTGATGATCGGTCTGGACGTCCCTCGTGAGGAGCTCGACGCCCGCATCGACGCTCGGGTCGACCGGATGTGGGCCGACGGCTTCGTCGACGAAGTGCGCTCCCTGACCGGACTCGCCGGATCGCCGACCGCCTCCCGGGCTCTCGGGTACCAGCAGGTGCTCGCCCACCTGGCCGGCGAGATCACCGAGGAGGAGGCCCGCGAGCAGACCAAGCTCGCCACGCGTCGGTTCGCGCGGCGCCAGGACCGCATGATGCGCAAGGATCCGCGGATCCACTGGCTGCGGTACGACGATCCCGATCTGCTCGCGCGGGCGACCGCGCTCGTCGTGGGGCCGTAGGCTGGACCTCATGGGATTCGCGTGGTTCAAGGGGCACGGCACCGAGAACGACTTCGTGCTGTTGCCCGACCACGACGGGACGGCGCACCCCGACCTGTCGGCCGAGCTGGTCGCGGCGCTGTGCCACCGGCGTCGGGGGATCGGCGCGGACGGGGTGATCCGCGTGGTGCGGTCGTCCGCCGCCGGCCGCTCCTCGCCCGCCGAGTGGTTCATGGACT
>JAJUII010000118.1 GCA_029265505.1 Aeromicrobium choanae | reverse complement strand
GGTTGGCCGCCCGCTCTGCCGCCGGCTCGGATCGGTACGTGCCCGCGCCGCCGGCCGTGGCGCTCGGCGCGATCGTGACGCAGTACCGAGACGATCTGCGGCGCGTGGACCTTGTGCTTGCCGAACTTGCCGAGGAGTACCGCACGGTCGTCGAGGCGCGGATCCGGACCGAGCGGCGCGCCGTCACCGCCGTCTTGGACTCCTGTTCGGTCGGTTGATGCTGGTAGACTCGAGACTTACACCCCGGGTGCTCCCGGGGTGTCGCACGTAGTAGAGGAGAAAGCCATGTCGACCGAGACCGAGACCATCTGGGTGACCCAGGAGGCCTACGACCGACTCGTCGCCGAGCTGAACCGCCTCAAGAACGAGGTATTGCCCGAGATCACGCAGAAGATCGCGTCCGCGCGCGAGGAGGGCGACCTCCGCGAGAACGGCGGATACCACGCCGCGCGCGAGGAGCAGGGCAAGACCGACGCCCAGATCCGCCAGCTCGAGGATCGCCTCCGCCGCGCCAAGGTGGGCGAGGCGCCCGCCGACGACGGCATGGTCGAGGAGGGCATGAAGGTCACGATCCGCTTCGAGGGCGACACCGACACCGAGACGTTCCTCCTCGGCTCGCGGGAGCTGCTGAGCATGGACTCGTCCGTCGACCTGGACGTCTACTCGCCGACGTCGCCGCTCGGGCAGGCCATCTTGGGCAAGTACGCCGGCGAGACCGCCACGTATGAGGCACCCAACGGCAAGCAGATCACCGTCGAGATCGACGAGGCCAAGCCGTTCTGATCGGTTGAGGCGGTCCTCGACCGACACCACGACGCCTCCCGGGGCTCACCCCGGGAGGCGTTCTCGTTCCTCAACGCGGGTCGTAGCCGAGCTCTTCGAGCCGGCGCCAGACCTCCTCGCGGTGCGCGGCTCCGCGGGTCGCCACCTGCAGGGCGACCTCGACCTCACGCACCCCGAGCGCCTCCGATCCGCGGTCGTGGTGCACGTTGAGGATGTTGACGTCCATCGCGGCCAATGCCGCCAGCAGCCGCATCAGCTCGCCGGGACGGTCGGAGATCCGCACCCGGAACATCAGGAACCGCCCGCCCGAGGCCAGGCCGTGGCGGATGACCTCCAGCAGCAGCAGCGCATCGATGTTGCCGCCAGACAGCACCGGGACGATCGGTCCGGCGAACCGGCGCGGGTGCTCGAGCAAGGCGGCCACCCCGGCGGCACCAGCGGGCTCGACGAGCATCTTGCCGCGCTCCAGCAAGCCGATGAGCGCCTGACTCATCGCCTCCTCCGACACGGTGACGACCTCGTCGAGATGACGTCGCAGCAGGTCGAACGGCACCTGGCCCGGCCGGGCGACCGCGATGCCGTCGGCCATCGTCGCACCCAGTCGCGACTCGACCGGCCGACCCGCGGCCAGGGAGTCCGGATAGGCCGCCGCGGCCTCCGCCTGCACCCCGACGACCCGGACGTCGGGGCGCTCGGTCTTGACCAGGCAGATCCCGGCGGCCAGTCCCCCGCCGCCGAGCGGCACCACGATCGTGGCGACGTCCGGCACCTGCTCGAGGATCTCCAGCCCCACGGTCGCCTGGCCCGCGACGATGTCCGGATGGTCGAAGGGGTGGATGAGCGTGGCGCCGGTCGCCTCGGCGTGCTCCTGCGCCGCGACGAGAGCCTCAGTGACGCCGGTCCCCTCGAACCGGACCTCGGCGCCGTAGCTCCGGGTCGCCTGCACCTTCGGCAGTGCGGCCCCGTGCGGCATGAAGATCGTGGAGGTCGTGCCCAGCATCGCCGCGGCCAACGCGACGCCCTGGGCGTGATTGCCCGCACTCGCCGCCACGACGCCGCGCTCCCGCTCGGCCTCGCTCAGCCGCGCGATGCGGGTGTAGGCACCGCGGATCTTGAACGAGCCGGTGCGTTGGAGGTTCTCGCACTTGAGCCGGACGTCCTGCCCGGTCAGCTCGTGCAGCCACCGGGAATGGGCGACCGGGGTGACCTCGCTGACCCCGGCCACCAAGGAGCGCGCCGACCGCGCATCGTCCAGATCCACCCTCCCAGCCTAGGCGCCGGAGCGAGTGGCGTCAGGATCGACGAAGGCCCCGCCGGAGCGGGGCCTTCGTACCGAGCTCGTCGGTCAGTGGTCGTGACCGTCCTGGGAGTCCTCGGCCGGCTTGTCCACCACGAGGGTCTCGGTGGTGAGCAGCATGGCGGTGATCGACGCGGCGTTGGCCAGCGCCGAGCGGGTCACCTTGACCGGGTCGAGGATGCCCTGGGCCAGCAGGTCACCGTACTCGCCGGTCGCGGCGTTGTAGCCCTGACCGGTCTCGCGGACCTTGGAGACGACGACCTCACCGGACTCGCCGCCGTTGCGAGCGATCCACTCCAGCGGGGCGTCGGCACCCTTGCGGACGATCCGGACGCCGATGGCCTCGTCGCCGGTCAGCTCCAGGTCCTTGTCCAGGACGCTGACCGCGTGGACGAGCGCCGAGCCGCCGCCGGGGACGATGCCCTCCTCGATGGCCGCGCGGGTGGCCGACACCGCGTCCTCGATGCGGTGCTTCTTCTCCGTGAGCTCGACCTCGGTGGCCGCGCCGACCCGGATGACGCACACGCCACCGGCCAGCTTGGCGAGGCGCTCCTGGAGCTTCTCGCGGTCCCAGTCGGAGTCGGTGCGCTCCAGCTCGGCCTTGATCTGCGCGACCCGGCCCTCGACCTCGGCGGAGTAGCCACCGCCGTCGACGATCGTGGTCTCGTCCTTGGTGACGACGACCCGGCGAGCCGTGCCGAGCACCTCGAGGCCGACCTGGTCCAGCTTGAGACCGACGTCGGGGGTGACGACGGTCGCGCCGGTCAGGGTCGCGATGTCCTGCAGCATCGCCTTGCGGCGGTCACCGAAGGCCGGCGCCTTGACGGCGACCGAGGTGAACGTGCCGCGGATCTTGTTGACGACGAGGGTCGACAGCGCCTCGCCCTCGACGTCCTCGGCGATGATGAACAGCGGCTTGTTCGCCTGGACGACCTTCTCCATCAGCGGGAGCAGGTCGGCGATGGCCGAGATCTTGCCCTGGTTCACCAGGATGTAGGGATCCTCGAGCACGGCCTCCATGCGCTCGGTGTCGGTCACCATGTACGGCGACAGGTATCCCTTGTCGAACTGCATGCCCTCGGTGAACTCCAGGTCGGTGCCCATGGTGTTGGACTCCTCGACCGTGATGACACCGTCCTTGCCGACCTTGTCGAAGGACTCGGCGATCAGCGCGCCGATCTCCTTGTCGCGGCTGGACACCGTCGCGACGGCGGCCATGTCCTCGACCGAGTCGACGGTGCGAGCGCGCTGCTTGAGCTCCTCGGTCACCGCCTCGACGGCCGCCTCGATGCCCTTCTTCAGACCGACCGGGTTGGCGCCGGCCGCGACGGCGCGCAGGCCCTCGTGGACCATGGCCTGGGCCAGCACCGTGGCGGTCGTCGTGCCGTCACCGGCGACGTCGTTCGTCTTGGTGGCGACTTCCTTGGCCAACTGGGCGCCGAGGTTCTCGAACGGGTCGTCGAGCTCGACCTCACGGGCGACGGACACGCCGTCGTTCGTGATGGTGGGGGCGCCCCACTTCTTGTCGAGGACCACGTAACGGCCCTTGGGGCCGAGGGTCACCTTGACGGTGTCGGCCAGCTTGTCGACACCGCGTTCGAGGGCGCGGCGGGCGTCCTCGTCGAATTCCAGGATCTTGGGCATGAGTGCTCCCTAGGACGGTTGACCGGTGGACTCAGGCGATGACGGCGAGCACGTCGCGGGCGTTGAGGATCAGGTACTCCTCGCCGCCGTGCTTGACCTCGGTGCCGCCGTACTTGCTGAACAGCACCCGGTCACCGACGGACACGTCGACCGGGATGCGCTCGCCGTTGTCGCTCACGCGACCGGGGCCGACCGCCACGACCTCGCCCTCCTGGGGCTTCTCCTTGGCGGTGTCGGGGATGACGAGACCCGACGCGGTGGTCTGCTCGGCCTCTCCGGCCTTGATGACGATGCGATCTTCGAGCGGCTTGATGGTGACCGACACTGGTCGACCTCCCCTTTCGGATGAATGGAAGTACGCTGCTGGCACTCGTCACTTCAGAGTGCCAGACTCAGCCTAGCATCGTGCTGGCACTCAACCCAAGGGAGTGCTAAACGCCACGTCCGCGGGCGAGGCGCGCACCGTCACCGGGTCCGATCGGTCGACTGGAACACTGTCTCACATGGACCAGGCCGTCTTCGCGTCACTGCTCGCGCCCGCCGGGCAGGAGCTGCTGGCTCGGGTCGCCGAGCAGTCCGGGACCGTCGACGACCTGACCCTCGGCACTCGCCTGCGCCGCGAGCACCCGTCCGATCTGGTCGCCGCCGCGATGACCCAGCACCGGCTGCGCGAGCGCGCCCGGGCGAAGTTCGGCCCTGACGCCGCCCGGATGTACTTCACCCCCGACGCGCTGGAGCAGTCCACCCGCGCGAGCGTCGCGAGGCATCGGGCCCGAAGGCTGATCACCCTCGGCGCGACGGCGGTCGTCGACCTCGGGTGCGGCATCGGCGGCGATCTGGTGGCGCTCGCCCGTGAGGGACTGCGGGTGCGGGGCGTGGAGACCGACCCGGTGCGGGCGGCGGTCGCCCGGGCGAACCTGGCCGCCCTGGATCTGGACGGGCAGGTCGAGCTGGGGGACGCGACTCGGACCGAGCTCGCGCCCGACGAGGTGGTCTTCGTCGATCCGGCTCGCCGTGACGGCTCCGGTCGGGTGTTCCGTCTCGACGCGCTCGTCCCGTCGTGGGAGTTCGTCACGGGGTGCCTGCGGGGACGAGCCGTGGCCAAGGTCATGCCCGGCATCGCCCACGACGCCGTCCCCGAGGACGTCCAGGCCGAGTGGGTCTCCGACGACGGAGACTTGGTGGAGGCGTGCCTGTGGGGCGCCGGATTCGCGCAGCGACCCGGGCGGCGGGCCACCCTGCTCCCGGCCGGGCTGACGCTCGAGGCGGAGGATGCGCGTCCGGTCACCGGCCCGGTCCTCACGCACCTGGTCGAGCCGGACGACGCCGTGATCCGGGCGGGGCTGGTCGCCGAGCTCGCCGCGCGCCTGGGCGGTCACCTGCTCGATCCGCACATCGCCTGGATCACCACCGACCACCCGGACACGGGCGGACTCGGACGGGCCTTCCGGGTCGTGACCGAGCTGCCGTTCCGTGAGAAGCAGCTCCGAGCCGCACTGCGTGAGCGCGACGTCGGCGCACTGACGATCAAGAAGCGCGGAGTCGACGTGGTGCCCGAGCGCCTCGTCGCCCGCCTCCGCCTGACCGGCTCCACGCCGGCGACCGTGGTGGTGACCCGGGTCGACGGCCGAGGACGGGCCTTCCTCGTGGATCGGGCCGACGAGTCGCGATAGCGTCGAGGCATGCCGGGCACCGTCGATCTCAACGTCGATCTGGGCGAGTCTCCCGAGCGCTGGCGCTCGGGAGAGGACGCGCGTCTGCTCACCGTCGTGACCAGCGCGAACGTCTGCTGCGGAGCCTACGCCGGGGACGACGGGCTCATCCGCGAGACCTGCGCCGCCGCGGTCGAGCACGGGGTGGCGATCGGCGCCCAGGTCGGCTACCCGGACCGGGCGGGCTTCGGCCGTCGGCCGATGGACCTCCCCCCGCGCGAGCTCGTCGACGAGGTGCGCCGCCAGATCGACCACCTGTCCGCGCTCGCCGACGCGGTGGGCGGAGTCGTCACGTACGTCAAGCCTCACGGGGCGCTCTACCACCGGATCAGCCACGACGAGGGTCAGGCCGCCGCCGTCGTGGAGGCGCTGCTCGCCGACGGCACCCCCCGGCCGCTGCTGGGACTGCCCCACTCGCTGGCGCTCTCCCTGGCGATAGAGGAGCACATCCCGGTGGTCCGGGAGGGATTCGCCGACCGCGCCTACGACATCGACGGCGGGCTCGTCCCGCGCGACCGTCCCGGCGCCGTCCTCACCGATCCGGAGTCCGCGGCGCGCCAGGCCCTCGACCTCGTCGAGCGGGTGGACTCCCTGTGCGTCCACAGCGACAGCCCGTCGGCCGAGGATCTGCTGCGACGGGTGCGCGGCGCGCTGGCCGAGCACGGTGTCGAGGTCCGGTCCTTCGGCTGATGCGCATCCTGCCCTGCGGCGACACCGCCGTGCTGCTCGACTGCGACGACGCCGACGAGGCGCGCCGCTGGCATGCCCGCCTCCGTGACCTGTTCCCCGCCGCGCTGGGCGCCTGCACCGTCCTGGTGCGCGGGAATCCCGCCGAGGTGCGCGCCGCGCTCGGCGGACTCGACGTGTCCGCCGCCGAGCCCCCGATCGGTCGCGAGATCGAGATCCCGGTCGTCTACGACGGGCCGGACCTGGAGCCGGTCGCCCACCTGATGGGCGTCGATCCGAGCGAGGTCGTGCGTCGCCACTGCGGCCGACCGTGGACCGTCGGGTTCGCCGGCTTCGCCCCCGGCTTCGCCTACCTGACCGGCGGCGACCCCCTGCTGGACGTGCCCCGCCTCGAGCGCCCCCGGCCCCGCGTCGACGCGGGCTCGGTCGGCCTGGCCGGCCGGTTCAGCGGCATCTACCCACGCCCCTCCCCCGGAGGCTGGCGGCTCATCGGTCACACCGATGTCACGCTGTGGGACCTGGACCGCGACGACCCCGCCCTGCTCCACCCCGGTGACGTCGTGCGCTTCGTGGAGGCCCGGTGAGCCTGCGCGTGATCGACCCCGGGCCGCTGAGCCTGCTGGAGGACCTGGGGCGCCCCGGACTCGTGGACCTCGGTGTCGGCGCGGCGGGCGCGTTCGACCGTGCCGCGCTGCGCGAAGCCAACTCCCTGGTCGGCAATCGCGAGGACGCGGCGATCGTCGAGGCGCTCGGCGGCGGCCTGGCCGTGATCGCCGTCGAGTCCCACGTGGTCGCGGTCACCGGAGCCGCCGGTCCGGTCACCGTCGACGGACGCGCGGTCACCTCCGGCCGGGCGATCGCCCTGCGGCGCGGCGAGATCCTGCGCCTGGGCACCCCCGTGGTCGGGCTGCGCTGGACCCTCGCGGTCGCCGGCGGCTTCGACGTCGAGGAGGTGCTGGGCAGCCGCTCCTACGACACGATGGCCGCGCTCGGCCCGACTCCGCTGGAGCGGGACCGGGTGCTGCCGGTGGGGCGTCCCGCCGGACCGGTCTCGACGCGGACGTACCCGCCGCTGGTGACGTCCGGCGGCGTCGAGGTGCGGGTCGTGCTGGGTCCCCGCGACGACTGGTTCACGCCGGAGGCGGTCGCCGCACTGCTGTCCACGCCGTGGACGGTCGATCCGGTCTCGGACCGCATCGGGGTGCGCCTCGACGGCCCGGCCCTGGCGCGCTCGCGCTCCGGGGAGTTGCCCAGCGAGCCGGTGGTGCGGGGCAGCATCCAGGTGACGACCTCGGGTCGGCCCGTCGTGCTGGGGCCGGATCATCCGGTCACGGGCGGATACCCGGTCATCGGCGTGGTCGTGGACGCGGACACCGATCGTCTCGCCCAGGTCCGGCCGGGCGACGTCGTGCGCTTCCGGCGGCACCGGCCCTGACGGTCAGGCCGCGACGATGCTGGTGACCGGCAGGCTCGAGTCCACCGGCAGGTCCAGACCGGACGGCGCGATCCCGCGCCGCACGATCTCGGCGCCGAGCGCGGCCACCATCGCACCGTTGTCGGTGCACAGCGAGGGCGTGG
>JAJUII010000014.1 GCA_029265505.1 Aeromicrobium choanae | reverse complement strand
GACCGGATCGAGGCGCGTGACCGCACCCTCGATCCGCAGCTGGCGACCGATGTGATGCCACAACAGGACGGCGGCCGCCCGGGGATTCTGCTCCAGCTCCCGTCCCTTGCGGGAGGTGTTGTTCGTGAAGAACACCGCCCCTCGCTCGTCCCAGCCCTTGAGCAGGACGATCCGCACCGACGGCGCACCGTCGGCGGTCGCCGTGGCGAGCGCCATCGCGTTCGGCTCGTGCACCCCGCGCTCGATCGCCTCGGCGATCCAGCGTCGGCCCAGGTCGATCGGGTCGAAACCGGCCGCCTCCTCCTCGAGACCGACCGGGGCGTACTCGGTCCGGATCGCGGCGAGATCGTCGGCACCGTCCATGGCCCCACCGTAGTGGTGGCGACGGCCCTCACGGGACCACCGTGATGACGCCACACCCTCCTCAGGGCAAGATGGGCGGCATGACTGAAGTGCACCACGGCCTGGAAGGCGTCATCGCGTTCGAGAGCAAGATCGCCGAACCCGACAAGGAAGGATCGGCGCTGCGCTACCGCGGTGTCGACATCGAGGACCTGGTCGGCCGCGTGCCGTTCGAGAAGGTCTGGGGCCTGCTCGTCGACGGCGCCTACGAGCCGGGCCTGCCGCCGGCCGAGCCCTACCCCATCCCGGTGCACTCCGGCGACATCCGAGCCGACGTGCAGAGCGCGATCGCCCAGATGGCACCGATCTGGGGCCTGCGCCAGCTGTACGACATCGACTCCTCCGAGGAGGTCCGCGACGACCTCGCGCGCACCGCGGTCATGGTGCTGTCGTACGTCGCCCAGGCCGCCCGCGGTCTGGGCAAGCCGATGGTGCCGCAGACCCGCATCGACGAGTGCGAGACCATCGTCGAGCGGATGCTGACCCGCTGGCGTGGCGAGGTCAACCCCGACCACGCCAAGGCGATCGACGCCTACCTGGTGTCGGCGGCCGAGCACGGCATGAACGCCTCGACCTTCACGGCGCGCGTCATCGCCTCGACCGGCGCCGACGTCGCGGCCGCGCTGTCCGGTGCCGTGGGAGCGATGTCCGGTCCGCTGCACGGCGGCGCCCCCTCGCGCGTCCTGCACATGATCGAGCAGGTCGAGAAGACCGGCGACGCCGAGGCGTACGTCAAGAAGCTGCTCGACTCCGGCGAGCGACTCATGGGCTTCGGCCACCGCGTGTACCGCGCCGAGGACCCGCGCGCCCGGACGCTGCGCCGCACCGCCAAGGAGCTCAAGGCGCCGCGCGCCGAGGTCGCCGAGGCGCTGGAGAAGGCCGCGCTCAAGGAGCTGCGCGAGCGACGCCCCGATCGCGTGCTCGAGACCAACGTGGAGTTCTGGGCCGCCATCGTGCTCGACTTCGCCGAGGTGCCGTCGAACATGTTCACCGCGATGTTCACCTCCGCCCGCACCGCCGGGTGGAGCGCGCACATCCTCGAGCAGTACGAGACCGGCCGACTGATCCGCCCGTCGGCGATCTACACCGGCCCGCAGTCCCGCGCGGCCGACGAGGTCGAGGGCTGGAACCCCGCCTGGGCCGAGTGAGTCCGACGCGACGGACCCGGGTCACCATGACGCTGACCCGGGTCCGTCGCGGTGAGGGCGCGTGTCCGGATCAGTCCGGACGCGCGCCGCGCTCGTCCTCCGAGAACACCGCGTCGATGACGCGGTCGGAGGCGTGCCCGTCCTCCAGACCACCGAACCGCTCCCGGAACGCCGCGAGTCGGTCGGCGTACTCGACCTCCAGCTCGTCGAGCCGGGCCACCGCGTCGATCACCTCGTCACTGGTGCGCACCACGGGCCCCGGGGCGATCTCCTCCAGGTCGACGTAGAAGCCCCGCAGGTCGTCGCGGTAGTGCTCCAGGTCGTAGACGAAGGAGATGATCGGCCGACCGCGCTGGGCGTAGTCGAACATGATCGAGGAGTAGTCGGTGACGAGCGCGTCGGCGATCAGCAGCAGGTCCTGCGCGTCGGGGTACTTGCTGACGTTGACGATGGTGTCGTCCAGATTGCGCGGCCACTTGAACTTGACCAGCGGGTGCAGACGCACCAGCAGGGTCACGTGATCGCCGAGTCGCTCGGCGAAGCGGCCCAGATCCAAGGCCATCTGGTGCGACCACGCCCCGGACGCGCCCGCGGCGCGGCCGTCGTCACGGAAGGTCGGGGCGTAGAGGACGACGGTGCGGTCCGGGGCGATGCCCAGTCGGATCCGCGCCTCTCGGGCCCGGCGACGCCCCTCCTCGGTGTGGAAGACGTCGTTGTGCGGGTAGCCGGTCTCCAGGATCGGCCCGTCGAAGCCGAAGGCGCTCCGGAACGCCGCCGTGGCGTACGGGCTCGGCGAGATCAGCGTCGTCCACCGGTCGACGAGCTCCTGGGCCTTGCGGTGGTAGTCCTCCGCCCGGCCGTACATCACCGGCACGTCGTTCTGCATCCGCTTGAGCGGGGTCCCGTGCCACGTCTGCAGGTAGTGGGTGCCACGCGGCCGCGTGCACAGGTCGTGGACGTTCTGGTTGAACACCCAGTATTTCGCGCGCGACATCGTCCAGAAGTAGCGCGGGGTCAACCGGAACACCTTGCGCGTCCCCGGCGGGACCCGCAACGTCGAGTTGTTGACGTACCACAGCTCCAGGCTGGTCCCCCGCTGGTGCAGCCGCTCGAACAGGGCGCGCGGGCTGCCGCCGTAGGCGCCACCGCGGTCGCTCTCGAACACGGCGATGTCCTTGCGCGGCAGCAGGCTGCCGATGCGGAACATCAACCTCATGACACGGTAGTAGTGCGGCCCGGCGCGGAAGCGCTTGAACGCGTCGCGCACCCAGCGCTGGTTGCGCAGCCGCAGCAGTCGGGTGGACAGCCCGTCGGCGTCCCGGACCATCTCGTAGTTGCGCTCGCAGTAGCCGGTCTCGGGAAGCTCCAGGTACTTGCGGGTCCGCGCAGCGTACTCCTCGGACATCACGAAGCCGCCCTCGGCGGAGGCGACGACGACCTCGGCCAGCTCGGCCGCGCGGTGCGTGACCGGGCCCGGAAGCTCGGTGACCGCGTCGATGAACGGGGTCCGCGAGCCGGTGAGCACCGCGTCGTCGAAGCGGAAGAAGAACACCGGGCGGCGCAGGAACGACGCGTCCCAGGCGACGCTGGAGTAGTCCGTGACGAGGGCGGCGCTGGTGCGGATCAGCTCCTGGACGTCCGCGTCACGCGGCGCGATCGTGATGCCCTCCAGGGGCAGCTCGTCGACGAGCGCCCGCAGGTTCGGGTGCAGGACGAGCAGCACCTCGACGCCCTGCTCCTCCTGCAGGTGCCGGATCCGCGGGTCCGCCAGGAACGCCTGCCAGTTCTCCAGGTACTTGCTCGCCAGCACCTGCTCGCGGCTGGTGAGCCAGTCGCGCCACGTCGGCATCACGAGCAGCCGGCGCCGCACCTGCGGCTCACCCTCGAACAGCGCGTCGAAGCGGGCGAAGCCGGTGACCTTGACCTGGGAGGGGAAGTAGTCGAAGTCCTCGATGAAGATCCGCCGCTCGGCCTCGGAGTTCACCACGACCCGGTCCGGCGGCATCTCCTGCATGTGCAGGCGCCCGTAGTTGAGCCGCACGTTCTTCATCCCAGTCACGCCGTGCTGCAGGAAGATCCGCAGGCCACGCGCATGCCGCGCCAGACGCGCCGAGCGGGAGGCGTGCAGGTACTCCGCGTGGTGGCTCCCGACGAACCGCGAGGCCAGCACGGTGTACCGGATGTGCTCGCGCGAGCGCGTCAGCACCACGTTGCCGTAGGGCTCGAGCTTGGCCCGATCCGGGGAGTCGGCGTCGATGACGTAGTAGGCCCGACGCTCCGGGTGGTGGCGGCGGATCCAGCGGAAGAGCTGATAGCCGTTGTCCTGCGCCTTGTACGGGGCCTCGCCGACGAGCCAGATGCCGGTGAACGGGCGGATCGGCGCGAGCAGCCAGGCCCAGCGCGTCAGCCGACGCAGGTAGCGATGGTCCTCGACGGTGAAGCGCTCGGTCCAGAACGCCAGGCGCTTGCCGCGGAAGGTCAGGTAGGGCACCCACTGGTCGACGTGCGTGCCCGATCGGGTCGGCACCGCGATGTCGCGCCAACGGCGCCGACGCGGGAAGCTCTTCTCGAACAGCAGCGCCCGCACGGGCAGGTCGAACCCGGGCAGCTCGAACACGATCGCGGGGTCGATGATGCCCTCGCGCTCGTCGTCACCGGCGGCCGGCGGTTGCACGTCGAACCGGATCCGATACTCGTGCAGGCCGTGGTGGGCGGTCGGATCGCGGTGCTCGATCCGGACCGGCAGGTCGTCGATCGTGTCGGCGAATCGACGGCTGAGGCGAAGCACGATGTCGCTCGCCGGGCGGGAGTAGGTGCGCAGCGTGACGTCGCCGCTGATGCCCCGGGGACCGACCGTCAGTCGGTGCCCTTCGAGCTCGTAGCGTCGGGCCGGCTTCTCGGCGAGGCGCACCGAGACGTTGCCCATCTCGGTCACGTGCGTCCACGCCGACAGCGGAGCCCCGAACCGATCGGACGCGCCGTCGACGGCGATGCCGCTCATGGCGGCCGCGGTCTCGGTGTGGTCGAAGCAGCCCAGTCGGGTCTCGGTCGGGCCGGACCCGGCACCGTCGATCTCCAGGAAGAGGTCGTAGCGTCCGTCCCCGCCGGCCGCGCGCCACAGCTCGGCCGGGTCCAACCAGAAGCAGAACCCGGTGGAGGCCTCCTGCTCGATCCGCAGGACCACCGTGGACAGCCGGCTCTCGGGGCGGACCACGAGAGCGCGCGCCCGCGCCGGGGCGTGCAGCTCGCCCTCGTAGACGATGCGGCCGTCCTCATGACGGACGACGAGGCGGGCGTGCGGCAGCCGGGCCGGGCCGCGGCCCAGCAGGCGTGCGATGCGCTCCTTCCACCGCGGTGGAAGCGCCGCCGCGACGCGACGCCGTACTCGAGCCACGTCCGGCATGTGTCCCTCGACTCCCTGGTTCGGCGGATGCACGCGAATCCTGCGCTGGATGCACGCGATCATCGAGTCTAACGAGGCGTCCGACGCCGCACCGGCGTGCCCGCGCCGCCGGAGGCGACCGAGCGCTGCTTGGCGCGAGTTCGTATCGTGGTCCGGTGCCCGCCACCCATCCTCGCGACCGGTTCCGCGCGGAGATCGCGGCCCTGCGCGCCTGCGCCGTCATGCTGGTGGTCCTGTACCACCTGTGGCCGGGGCGCCTGCCCGGTGGCTACATCGGGGTCGACGTCTTCTTCGTCATCTCCGGATTCCTCATCACCGGACACCTGATGCGCGAGGCCGCCGACACCGGACGCATCCGGCTCGCCCGGTTCTACGCCCGCCGTGCCCGTCGCCTGCTTCCTGCGGCCTACTTGGTGCTGGCCGTGTCGGCGGTCGCGGTCTGGCTGTGGATGCCGCTCATGGGATGGCGGCAGAACTTCCGCGAGATCATCGCCTCGGCCCTGTACGTGCAGAACTGGGCGCTGGCGGCCGACTCGGTCGACTACCTCGCCGCCGAGAACGATCCGTCGACCGTCCAGCACTACTGGACCCTGTCGATCGAGGAGCAGTTCTACCTCGTCTGGCCGCTGCTGGTGCTGCTGTCGACCGTCGCCGCCCTGCGCCTGCGCCGCTCCCATCGCGGCACCGTGGCCCTCGTGCTGGGCACCGCCACCGTCGCCAGCTTCGCGTACTCGCTGTGGATCACCCACGCCAATCCTCCCGCCGCCTACTTCGTCACCCCCGCGCGCGCGTGGCAGTTCGGCGCCGGTGCGCTGCTCGCCCTGGCGCTCGCCGGCCGGACCTGCCGCCGCGGCACGGGTGCGTCCCTGCTGTCCTGGGCCGCCTTCGCGGCGCTCGCGTGGTGCGGCCTGACGTACGACGCGAGCACCCCGTTCCCCGGAACGGCCGCGCTGGTCCCGGTGCTGGCGACCGTCGCGGTCATCTGGGCGGGCGAGCCGCGCGGCGCGCTGTCCCCGGCGCCCCTCATGCGCTGGCGCGCGACGCACACCCTCGGCGAGATCTCCTACTCGATGTACCTGTGGCACTGGCCGCCCATCGTGATCCTGCCGTTCATCCTCGGCAGCGAGCTGGGGCTCTGGCCGCGCGTGGGCATCCTGGCGTTCACCGTCGTCGCCTCGTGGGCGACCAAGCGGTGGGTCGAGGACCCCGTGCGGTTCACGCGGCGGTTCGGGCTGCGCCGCCCGCGGATCACCGCGGTGGCGACCGCCGCCGGAGCGGCGGTCCTCGTCGCGGGCAGCCTCGTCGGGCACCAGTCGGCGGTCGCGGCCGAGGAGCGAGCCGCCCAGGTCGCCGAGCAGCTCACCGAGGACGCACCGCCGTGCTTCGGGGCGGCCTCGCGCGATCCGGAGCGCGCCTGCCACAACCCCGACCTGGACGACCAGCTGATCCCGACCCCCGAGGCGGTCACCGACGACTACGCCAGCGGCTACCCCGGCTGCTTCGCCGGGCCGCACGACACGGCGCTCAGTGACGACTGCACGTTCGGCGACCTGTCCGACGACTCCCTGCCCCACGTGATCCTCGTCGGCGACTCACACGCCCGCGCCTTCCTGCCGGCCCTGGCACGGATGGCCGAACAGAAGCTCGTGACCGTCTCGGCCCAGCTCAAGTCGAGCTGCGCGTGGACGGCCAACCCGCTCGACCACAACGATCCGCAGCGCGTCAGCAGCTGCGAGGAGTGGAAGGACGGCCTGCAGTCCTGGCTGCTGGAGCGGGCCGAGTCGACCGACCTGATCATCACCACCGGGTACGCCGCCATGCTCTCGGGCTCCCGCGCCGAGCAGGTCGACGGCATGCGCGAGGTCTGGCGGCCGCTGATCGACGCCGGGGTGAGGATCGTCGCGGTCCGCGACAACCCGCGTCACGACGACACCCCCCAGCGCTGCCTGTCCGAGCTGGACGAGATCACCCCCGACGCCTGTGCCGCCGACCGGGAGGAGGTGCTCGACGAGTTCGACGCCTTCGCCCGGGCGGGGCGCACGATCGACGGCGCCCAGGCGCTCGATCTGACCGACTTCTACTGCGACGAGAGCGTCTGCCCGGTGATCATCGGGGGCGTCAACGTGTATCGGGACAAGTCCCACCTGAGCGTGACGTACGTGCGGACGATGACGCCGTACGTGTACCGCATGCTCGTCGGCATGGGTGCGCTGCCGCACTCGACCTGAGGGCCCGGCGCCAGACGACCGAGGCCGCGACGCCGTATCACCCCCCCGAGGCGATACGGCGACGCGGCCGTCGCACGGCACGACGTTAGCGCATCCCCTAGTTCTTTGGAACTAGTGGGGTGGTTCTTTCCGGCGTGCCCTCAGCGAAGCTCGACCAGATCGGTCGGATCGTCGACGGGGATCGACTCCGCGGTGGCGGTGACGGTCAGCCGCTGGAGATCGACCGCCGCGTGGTGCTGGGACAGGAAGGCCGTGTCCGCGGCGTCGCGCCCGGTCGCGATCCGCACCATCGCGCGTCGCGGAGCCAGTCCCGTCGCGTCGACGACGTACCAGTGGTCGTCGACGAGGGCCTCGACCACGGCGTGGAAGTCCATCGGGTCCAGACCCGGGGCGTACACCGAGACCAACCGTGCCGGCATGTCACAGGCGCGCAGCAGCGCGACCACCAGATGCGCGTAGTCGCGGCACACGCCCTGGCGGGCGACGAGGGTCTGCGCGGCCCCGTCGGTCGGAGCACTGCTGCCGGGCACGTACGTCAGGTGCTCGCGCACCCACGCGCCGACGGCGGCCAGCAGGTCAGGCCCGGTCAGCCCCCCGAACTCGGCGCGCGCCCACCGGAAGAGGGTGTCGGACTGCGCGTAGCGGCTGGGGCGCCGATAGTCGACGACGTCCAGCTCCTCGACCAGCGCGGGCGGCGCGTCCCCCGCGACCTCGGCGACGTAGTCGACCGTCACCGGGCCGGCGTCGACCTCGAGGCGATGCAGTCGCAGGCCGTGACGCCCGCGGAGCTCGCGGGTCTCGACGAGACGGTCGGCCTGGACGATCCGCAGGCGTTCGCGGTCGGTGGGGACGTCGGCCGCCACCGCGACGGACAGCACGAGGTCCGCCCGGTCGAAGGCGTGCAGTTCCAGGTGGGCGGTGACGGTGCGTCTCACCCCGGCCATGCTGGCACGTCCCGCCGCCGCACGCGAATCCGCGCTCAGGCGTCGAAGGCCGCCAGGATCTCGTCGGCCGCGGCCGCCGGCGACAGGGCCCCGGACAGCACGTCCGCGCGGACCCGCTCGCGGACCTGCGCGACGCCCTCGTCGGTCTCCAGCCGCTGCTCGAGCTCGTCACGGACCAAGGTCCAGGTGAAGTCGAGGCGCTGCTGGGCCCGCTTGTCGGCGATGCCTCGTCGCCCGAGGAACTCGCGGTGCCGGATGATCCGACTCCACACGGTGTCGATCCCGGTCCCCTCCAGCGCCGAGCAGGTGAGCACCGGCGGCACCCAGTTCGCGGTCCCGGCGTACACGAGCCGCAGCGCCCCGGCCAGCTCGCGGGCAGTCGACTCGGCCTCCTTGGCGCGCTCGCCGTCGGCCTTGTTGACGGCGATGACGTCGGCGATCTCCAGGATGCCCTTCTTGATGCCCTGCAGCTGGTCGCCGGTGCGCGCCAGGGTGAGGAACAGGAAGGTGTCGACCATCCCCGCCACCGTGATCTCGGACTGGCCCACGCCGACCGTCTCGACCAGGACCACGTCGTACCCGGCGGCCTCCAGGATCGTCATCGCCTGGCTGGTCGCCCGCGCGACGCCGCCGAGACTGCCCGCGCTGGGCGAGGGACGGATGTAGGCGTTCGGGTCGGTGGAGAGCCGCACCATGCGGGTCTTGTCCCCCAGCACCGAGCCGCGGGTCCGCACGCTGGACGGATCGACGGCGAGCACGCCCACCCGGTGGCCCTGCCCGGTCAGGTGCACGCCGAGGGCCTCGATGAACGTCGACTTGCCGACGCCCGGCACCCCGGAGATCCCGACCCGGACCGCCTCACCCACCGTCGAGTCGGGCGCCGAGGACAGCTGCGCCAGCAGCTCCCGGGCGGCGGCGCGGTGATCGGCACGGCGCGACTCGACGAGCGTGATCGCCCGCGAGACCGCCGCCCGCTCGCCCGCGCGGACACCGTCGATCAGTGGGGTCAGATCCATCACGCCTGCATCGTAGTCATCGCCCGTCGGGCGGCACCGCGGCGGTGCGGCCGGCGGAGCTCAGTGGCGGGCGCGCAGCTTCTCCAGCAGACTCAGCGCGGACTCCGCGATGACGGTGCCCGGCAGGAAGACCTCGGCGGCGCCCATCTCCTTGAGCGTCTCGACGTCGTCCGGCGGGATCACGCCACCGATCACCACCATGATGTCGTCGCGCCCCTGATCGGCCAGCGCCTGCTTCAGCGCCGGCAGGAGCGTGAGGTGACCCGCCGCGAGGGACGAGACCCCCACGACGTGGACGTCGGCGTCGATCGCCTGCTGGGCGACCTCCTCCGGCGTCGAGAACAGCGGGCCGACGTCGACGTCGAAGCCCATGTCGGCGAACGCGGTGACGATGACCTTCTGGCCGCGGTCGTGACCGTCCTGGCCCATCTTCGCGACCAGGATGCGCGGGCGCCGACCCTCGGCGCGCTCGAACTCGTCGGTGGCCTCGATCACCCGGGCGACGTCGCCGGACTGGCCGGCCTCGGTGCGGTACACACCCGAGATCGTACGGATGACCGCCTGGTGGCGACCGAAGACCTTCTCCAGCGCGGCACTGATCTCGCCGACCGTGGCCTTGGCGCGCGCCGCGTCGACCGAGAGCTTGAGCAGGTTGCCGTCGAGCGAGCCGTCGCGGCTCGCGCCGCGCTCGGCGGCGTTGGTGAGGGCGTCGAGCGCCGACTGGACGGCCTCGGGGTCACGCTCGGCCCGCAGGCGCTCCAGCTTCGCGAGCTGGGCGGCCAGCACGGCCTTGTTGTCGACCTTGAGGACCTCGATGGGCTCCTCGTCCGGGACCCGGTAGGTGTTCACGCCCACGACCACCTGCTGGCCGGAGTCGATCCGTGCCTGGGTGCGGGCGGCGGCCTCCTCGATGCGCATCTTCGGGATGCCCTCGTCGATGGCCTTGGCCATGCCGCCGGCCTCCTCGACCTCCTGGATGTGCCGCCAGGCGCGGTTCGCCAGGTCGTGGGTGAGCCGCTCGACGTAGTACGAGCCGCCCCACGGGTCGATGGTCTGCGTGGTCCCGGACTCCTGCTGCAGTAGCAACTGGGTGTTGCGCGCGATCCGGGCGCTGAAGTCGGTCGGCAGGGCGATCGCCTCGTCGAGCGCGTTGGTGTGCAGGCTCTGGGTGTGACCCTGGGTCGCGGCCATCGCCTCGATCGCGGTGCGCTGGACGTTGTTGAACACGTCCTGTGCGGTCAGGCTCCAGCCGGAGGTCTGCGAGTGGGTGCGCAGCGAGGACGACTTGGGGTTCTTCGGATCGAACTGGCTCACCAGCCGCGCCCACAGGGCGCGCGCGGCGCGCAGCTTGGCGACCTCCATGAAGAAGTTCATGCCGATCGCCCAGAAGAAGCTCAGGCGCGGCGCGAAGGCGTCGATGTCCAGGCCGGCGTCGAGGCCGGCGCGGATGTACTCCACGCCGTCGGCCAGCGTGTAGGCCAGCTCGAGGTCGTTGGTCGCCCCGGCCTCCTGCATGTGGTAGCCGGAGATCGAGATGGAGTTGAACCGCGGCATCTTGGCCGCCGTGTACGCGAAGATGTCGGAGATGATCCGCATCGACGGCGCGGGCGGGTAGATGTACGTGTTGCGGACCATGAACTCCTTGAGGATGTCGTTCTGGATGGTCCCGGCCAACTGCTCGGGCTTCACGCCCTGCTCCTCGGCGGCGACGATGTACAACGCCATGATCGGGAGCACGGCGCCGTTCATCGTCATCGACACGCTCATCTGGTCCAGCGGGATCCCGTCGAACAGGGTGCGGGTGTCGTAGATCGAGTCGATCGCGACTCCGGCCATGCCGACGTCACCGACGACGCGCGGGTTGTCCGAGTCGTAGCCGCGGTGCGTCGCCAGGTCGAACGCCACCGACAGGCCCTTCTGGCCCGCGGCGAGGTTGCGGCGGTAGAAGGCGTTGGACTCCTCGGCGGTGGAGAAGCCGGCGTACTGCCGGATCGTCCACGGCTGGGTGGTGTACATCGCGGGGTACGGACCGCGCAGGAACGGCGGAAGGCCCGGATAGGTGTCGAGCGCGTCGAGACCCTCGAGGTCCTCGGCCGTGTACAGCCGCTTGACCTCGATGCCCTCGGGGCTCTTCCACGGTTCGCCCGCGAAGCTGGCGGGGATGCTCATCGCTGCAACTCCTCTCGCAGGGCGCGCAGGAATGCCAGCGCGTCCAGTCCGGCCACCGCCGTGGCGTCCTGACCGAGGTCGGCCCGGCCGGCCACGACGATGTGCCGAGCGCCCGCCTCGCGCAGCGCGCCGACGAGGTCGGCGCCCCACTCGGCATAGGCCGCGTCGGCCCCGGCGAGGCAGACCACCTCCGGCGCCCCGGCCTCGCGGTACTTGTCGACGACCGCGTCCACCCCGTCGGTCGCCCCCGCGCTGCCGACCCCGACACCGCCGGCGGCCAGCAGATTCGTGACGAACGTGGCCCGCGCGGTGTGGGCGGCGATCGGCCCCATGGTGGCCAGGAAGACCGGCTGGACGGCGGGATGGTCGCGCATCGCCTCGAACTCACCGGCGTATCGGTGGACCTCCGGCGCGACCGGGTACGGGCGACGCTCCGGCAGCGTCTCGCCCAGGTTGGGGAACTCGCTGACGCCCGTGATGGGACGCTCGCGGCGCGCGATCTGCGCGGCGCGCTCCTGACGCACCGCCTCGATCAGCGGCTCGATGCGCTCGGCGGCGGCGGCCAGGTCGTTGACGCCCTCGAGCTCGTCGAGTCCGTCGAGCTCGGTGAAGAGCGCCCAGGAGGCCATCGCCAGATCGTCGGTCAGCTTCTCCACCGCGTAGGCGCCGCCGGCGGGGTCGATGACCTTGGCGACGTGCGACTCGTGGATGAGCAGCGCGGACGTGTTGCGGGCGATCCGGCGGCTGAACGGCGTCGGCAGACCGAGCGGCTCGTCGAACGGCATCACGGTGACGGCGTCGGCACCGCCGACACCGGCCGCGAACGCCGCGACCGTCGTGCGCAGCATGTTCGTGTAGGTGTCGTAGCGCGCCATCATCGGTCGCGAGGTGACCACGTGCTGGCGCTGGGCGCGGGCGGCCTCGCCGATGCCGCTGAGCTCGGCGACCCGGTTCCACAGGGCGCGCGCGGCGCGGAGCTTGGCGATCGTGGGGAACTGCTCGTCGGTCGCGGCGTAGCGGAACTCCAGTTGGGCGGCGGCCTCGTCGAGCGTGAAGCCGGCGGCCTCCAGAGCCCGCAGATAGGTGACCGCCAGCATCATCGACCACGCAAGCTCCTGCACGTCGGAGGCGCCGCGATCATGCAGGCGGGAGGCGTCGACCAGCACGCCGCGCACCCCGGTGTCACGGGCCAGCGTCGCAACCCGGACGACCGACTCGAGGTCGGTTCCGGTGCCACCGAGGTTGGTCGCCGGGTGGGGGTCGACGCCCTTGTCACGGCACACCGCCACGAACGCCTCGGCCGCGCCGACCGGATCCTCCGGGCAGTCCAGGACGACCGGCGCCAGGTCGAGGAACACCGGCTCGAGGAGGGTGGGCAGACGATCGAAGGCGATCCCGCGACCGCCGAGCGTCAGCCACAGCGAGTTCGCGCCGTTCTCCAGCTCGGTCACCAGGTCCTCGGCGGTCGTCTCGGGATCGGTGAACCAGCCGCGCACGTCCCAGCCCTCGAGCTCGGGATCGGCCGTCCCGGACCCGCGCGTGTAGGGGGCCCGGCCGGGAAGCCCGATGTCCGGCAGGTCGGCGAGCGACTCGGGCGTGCCGAGCGGGGTGATGCTCAACCCGTCGAGCGTCGTCGTGGTCAGCGCGTCCCAGACGGCGGAGTCCGGGGCGTCCTCGGCGAGTCGTCGCGTCTTGCGCAGGACGGCCGCCGTGGCCTTCTCCCACTGCGCGCGATCGAAGTCGGCCCCCTCCGCCAAGGGCACCGCGGGCTGGTCTTGTGCCATGCGTCGCATGGTATCCGCCCCCGTCGACGGACCTTTCAACGCGTCCGCGCCGACGAGACTGCGACAATGGCCGCGTGCAGATCCCCGACAACATCCTGCCCGGCGACGGGCGTTTCGGCTCCGGCCCGTCCAAGGTGCGCCCGGAGGCCCTGGCGGCACTCGCCCGAGCCGGCGACTCGCTGCTCGGCACCTCCCATCGCGCGGCGCCGGTCAAGGGGCTCGTCGGCAGCATCCGCGAGGGCCTTGCCGAGCTGTTCTCCCTCCCCGACGGGTACGAGGTCGTGCTCGGGGTGGGCGGCTCCCACGCGTTCTTCGACGCGGCGACCTTCGGACTGGTCGAGCGCCGCAGCCAGCACCTGGTGCACGGCGAGTTCACCGGCAAGTTCGCCCGCGCCGTGGCCGCCGCGCCGTTCCTGGCGGATCCCGAGATCATCGAGTCGGACTTCTCGACCCACCCCGAGCCGCGTGCGACGGCCGGGGTCGACGCCTACGCCTGGGCCCACAACGAGACCTCGACGGGCGTCATGGTCCCGGTCCGGCGGCCGGCCGGCGTCGACGACGACGCTCTCGTGCTGATCGACGCCACCTCGGGCGCCGGCGGCCTGCCGGTCGAGATCGGTGAGTGCGACGTCTACTACTTCGCTCCGCAGAAGGCGTTCGCCTCCGACGGCGGACTGTGGATCGCCCTGATGTCCCCGGCCGCGATCGAGCGCGCGGAGCGGATCAAGGCCTCGGGGCGCCACATCCCCGGCTTCATCGACCTGCCGACGGCGATCTCGAACTCGCGCAAGGACCAGACCTACAACACGCCAGCCGTCGCGACGCTGTTCCTCATGGACCAGCAGGTGCGCTGGCTCAATGAGCACGGTGGCCTGGACTGGGCGGTCGAGCGCACCACGGACTCCGCGTCGCGGCTGTACGCCTGGGCCGAGTCCAACGACTACGCGACCCCGTTCGTGCCCGATCCGGGCGACCGGTCGCTGGTCGTCGGCACGATCGACCTGACGGGCGTGGAGGCCTCCGCGGTCGTGGCCGCCCTGCGCGAGAACGGCATCGTCGACGTGGCGGGGTACCGGGGGCTCGGCCGCAACCAGTTGCGGATCGCGATGTTCCCGGCGATCGACCCCGACGACGTCACCGCACTCACGCGGTGCATCGACCACGTGGTGGAGCGGCTGACGGCCTGAGCCCCGCCGGCCTCAGCCGACGACGCGCGCGCCGCGATGGAGCTCGCGGTGCTCCTCGTAGACCGCGGCGTTGACGTGCAGCGAGGCGACCTCCTCGTCGGTCAGCTCCCGGCGCACCTTCCCGGGCACGCCGGCGACGAGGGAGCGCGGCGGAATGACCGCGTCCTGGGGCACCAGGGCACCGGCGGCGATGAGCGACTCGTCGCCGATCCGCGCCCCGTTGAGGATGATCGCCCCCATGCCCACGAGCACGTGATCGCCGACGGTGGCGCCGTGGATGATCGCCCCGTGGCCGACGGACACGCCCTCCCCGAGGGTCAGCGGCTTGCCGGCGTCGACGTGGAACGCGCAGTTGTCCTGGACGTTGCTGCGCGGACCGACGATGATCGGCTCGTTGTCCGCGCGCAGCACGGCGCCGTACCAGACGCTCGCGCCCTCCTCGACCACGACGGACCCCACCAGGGTGGCGTTCTCGGCGACGAACGCCGACTCGTGGACCTGCGGTGACCTGTCCTGCAGTGCGATCAGCATGGGCTCACCGTACCCTCCGTCGCGTCCCGGTCCGGCGGCGCGAGCGCCGACGTCCGCGGCCGACCACCAGACCCGCCGCGCCCAGCGCGACCGCCGCCAGCAGGCCCGCCCCGCCGAGCAGCACGGTGCGGTCCGGGGCCGAGGCGGCGACCCCCGCCCCGGAGGTGTGCGCGGTGGCGATCGTCGCGGGAGTCGGTGCGGAGGACGCGATCGCCAGCTCGACGCGTCGCAACGGCGAGTCGCGGCCCTCGCGGCCAACGAGCACCGTGGTGTCGTCGACGAAGGCGAGCGTCTCGCTCTGGCTCAGCGGGTGGGCCAGCCGGTCGACCACCGACCAGTCGGACGGGTCGAGCGTCCAGATCGTGCCGTACGAGAGCAGGGCGATGGTCTCGCCGTCGGGCGACCAGGCCCCGTCGGTGACCATGGCCGGCAGCCCGCCCCGCTCGACCTCGAGCACGGTGACGCGGTCCTCGGCGAGGTCGGCCTCGGACACCGCGTGGAGCGTCGCCATCGACATCGACTTCGTCACCACGTGCAGGCGGTCGGTGCCCGGCTCGGCCAACAGCGCCTCGACGTCGGCCGGCCCGCCGGCGAGGGCGACCGGGTGGCGCCGTGCCGAGACCGTCGCGGTCGTCGGCCCGGGCTCGTCGATCGCGAAGAGCGCCGCGTCGTCCCGCTCGCCCCGGTTGTCGCCGAGATCGGCGATCCACAAGGTCCCGTCTCGCAGGGCGAGCGCCTCCACGTCGCGGAACGTCGCCTCGACGGTCGTGACGCCCACGACCTCGCCGGTGCGCAGGTCGATCGCGAAGACCTCGGCGTCGTGGCCGGAGTCGTTGACGGTGTAGGCCAGCTGCTCATGCGTCCGGCTGACCGCCAGACCGCTCGACTCGGTGATCCGCGGGTCCGACATGACCAGGTCGCCGCGGTCGGCGGCGTCCGCCCGATCGACCACCGCGGCGATCACGACCACCACCATCAGGGCGATCAACAGGCCCGGGATCAGCATCCGGCGATGGCGAGGATTCACTGGCCCTCCTGGTGTGACACGAGAGTTATCGTGGACCCATGGCCCGCACGAAGCGACCCCGCGTCCCGGAGCTGGGACGACCGGAGATCACCGAGCTCGAGCTCGGCCGGACGACTCATCGCGTCGCGGAGGTCGAGCCGATGGACGTCGACGGCGTGCGCACCATGACGGTCGGCACGGTCCTGTGGGCGATCGCCGCGATCGCGCTGCTGCCGTTCTGGGGCAATCTGCAGGACGACGGTCGCACGTGGTGGCTGTGGACCGCGATCGCCGGGCTCGGACTGGGCCTGATGGGCATCGAGTACTGCAAGCGGCGCCGCGAGGCACTGCGTCAGCGGGCCACCGAGGTGGGCCCGGCTCCGGCCGGAACCGACACCACGACCGCCCCGACCTCTCGAGGCGAGGCGCCGTCGATCCCGACCGACCGGCCGGTCGACCCGGCTCGTCCCGTGGGCCGACGTCGCAAGAACTGACGCGCGCCGCGGCGACCCCTGCTCCGGTGCCACCGCCGGTCAGAACTCTTCGAGTTCGTCGCGCGTCGTGTCCAGGACGGGCTCGGGCAGCCTGCGCGCCGCGTTCGAGCGCTTCGGGCGGCTTCCCGAATGCGCGCCGCAGCCGTGGGTGAGCGCGACGACGCGACCGTCGGCGTTGGCCGACTTGTTGGCGCAGACCCCGAACCGGTCGGACAGGTCACCGGCCAGGGAGATCAGGAACCCGCAGGTGCCGCAGGTGCCGGGCGCCTGCTTCGCGATGGCGCTGTCGGGGCCGAACTCGCCGGAGTACCAGCGCTCGGCGGCCTCCTCACGGCCCTCGAGCGAGAGCACCCATTCGCGGCCGAGACCGATCTCGCGGGCGAAGTGCCGGTCCACCACCCCGGTGCCGTCGCCGTCACCGACGAACCAGGCCGGGGCGAGGCGGATGTCGTCCTCCTCCGGAGGCAGGACGTCGCCGGGCCCCAGGTCGCCGGGGCGGATCCGCTCCCGATAGGGCGTCCAGGGCGGCGCGACGATGGCGTCCTCGCCCGGGAGCAGCACGATGTCGTTGATCGTCGCCTCGCCGTCGAGCACCGAGACGCTCACCGCCCAGTACCACCCGCGGTATCCGGGCAGCTCGCAGGCGAAGCGGACGGTGACCAGCCCGGGCGCGTCCTCGACCGTGCCGAGGGGCTCGCCGAAGGCGCCCTCGTCGACGTCCGACTCGAGGGCCTCACGCGCCCGCGCGATCACCGTGTCCATGCCTCGATTGTCTCCCACGGACCCGAGCTCGACCAACCCCGGTCGACGGCCGTCCGCCGCGGTCGGCACGGTCACGCGTCGAGGTCGGCGGCCAGACGGCGCAGCAGCTGGGCCACCTGTCGGGCGCGCTTGGGCTCGGGGTGGCGTCCTCGCCGGTACGACTCACCGAGCCGGTCCAACAGGTTCACCAGGTCCTCGACGATGACGACCATCTCCTCCGGCGGCTTGCGGCGCGCCTGCGCCTGGGCCTGGGCGACCGAGGGCGGCGGGTCCAGCAGGCGCACCTGCAGCGCCTGGTCTCCGCGACGACCGGCCACGATCCCGAACTCGACCCGGGTCCCCGGCTTGAGCGTCGTCACGCCGGCCGGCAGTGCGTCGGAGCGCACGTAGACGTCGTCGCCGTCCTCACGGCTGAGGAACCCGAACCCCTTCTCGGGGTCGTACCACTTGACCTTGCCGGTGGGCATGACCGTTCCTTTGCACTCGACGATGAGGACCCCTGAAGTGTAGTGCCCGTGCCGGAGTCGACATCGCGTGATCGCAGCTCAGGCGTCCTCGTCGAAGTCGACCGAGATCGTCTGGAATCCCTTGTGCCGCTGCATCCGCGCGTACTGGGCGTAGGCCCGCCGATCGCCGGCGGTCAACGAGACGTTGTCGGTGAACGGGGTGAGCAGCGCCCGCGGGTACAGGTGCCGTCGGCGCACGACGTTGATCTCCAGACCGATCACCACGATCGAGGCCAGCAGGAACAGCAGGGCGAGCAGGCCGAGCACGAGGGCGAACGTCTGGTTCATCGACGACGCCCGCACGATGACGCGCTGCACGTAGGCGTCACCGGCGACCTGGAGCACCTGCCAGCTGAGCGCGCAGAACAGCGAGCCGGGCAGGACGGAGCGCCACGAGGCACGCCGCAGGCTGACCAGCTTGAACACCATGATGAAGATCCCCCACGTGACCAGCAGGCCGACCACGCGTGTCACCAGTCCCAGGTCGGGCAGGTGGTCGAGGCCGATGAGCTCGGGGTTGTCGGCCAGCGACTGGGCGATCGCGATCAGGCCGATGCCCAGGCCGCCGATGCCGAGCACGACGACGCTGCGCAGTCGCATCATGAGCGGGTTGGGGCGGCTGTTGCGGGGGACGCCCCAGGCGACGTTGGCGGCGTTCTGGGTCGACTGCCCGACGCCGAGCGCCCCGTAGAGGGCGGCGATCGAGCCGACGACGATCGCCGACGTGCTGCCGGTGATCCCGCCGGGGCGACCCAGCTGGTCCCCCACGATCGGGAACTGGCTGAGCGCCGTGTCGAGCAGCTGCTCCTGCAGCTCGGGATCGTCCTGCAGCACGAAGCCCAGGACCGACGACCCGATCAGCATGAGCGGGAAGATCGCAATGAACGAGTAGTACGTCATGATGGCGGCCAGGTACGGACCCTGGTCATCGAAGAACTTGTAGAGCACCGCGATCGGGAATCCGACCACCGGGTGACGGCGCTGGAAGCGGTCGACCCGGGCGACGAGGCTCATGGCAGGTATTGTCGCGCAGCCGCGATGACCTTCTCGTACACCGCGCGGGACAGGATGGCCCCCTCGCGACGTACGTCCTGCTCGCGCACCTCGATCAACCGATTGAGCCGGACCTCGCTGGGGCGGCCCCGCGGGTCCCAGGGCCCGGATCCGATGTCCATCCAGAAGCGTCCCGCGCGGGCCTCCTGCGCGGCGTCGCGATCGTGGTCCTTCGACGTCATCTGCAACGCCAGCAGCGTGTCCGCGTCCTTGCGAGCGATCAGCAGGACGGGACGGTCCTTGCCCTGACTCGGGTCGTCCTCGTAGGGGACCCAGGTCCAAACGATCTCGCCGGGGTCCGGACGTCCGTCGTGGTCACCGGCCCATGTCGTGTCGAGGCTCCCCGGCCCCGACGACGACCTCGACGGTGCGGGAGCGGCCTCGGCGAGCGCTCGACCCACCCGGGCCAGCCGACGGATCACGGTCGGCCACGATGGTCTGGACACGCGGGCTCAGGCCACCTCGAACGCCGGCAGCTGACGCTTCATCACCTTGCCGGTGGGGTTGCGCGGCAGTTCGTCGAGGAACATGATCCCGCGCGGGACGGCCGATCGGGCCACGTTGTCCTTCGCGAAGGCGATCAGCTCGTCGGCGGTGATGTCGCTCTCGGGCGCGCGCACGACGTAGGCGACCAGGCGCTGGCCCCACTCGGGGTCGGCCACGCCCGTGACCACGACGTCGGCGACGTCGGGGTGCTCGATGAGCGCGTCCTCCAGCTCGCGCGGGAAGACGTTCTCCCCGCCGGAGATGATCATGTCGTCATCGCGACCGGCGACGAACAGCCGGCCCTCCTCGTCGAAGTAGCCCAGGTCGCCCGAGTCCATCAGCCCGGAGTGGAAGGACTTGTTGCGGCCGTCGGTGTACCCGCCGAAGAGCATGTCGTTGGCGACGTGGATGACGCCGATGTCGCCCTGGGGCACCTCGTTCCCGTCGTGGTCGAGCACCTTGACCTCGGTGCGCCACGGCACCCGACCCGCGGTGCCCGGGGCGGCTCGCAGGTCCTTCGGGTTCGCGATGGTGATCCAGCCGGTCTCGGTCGCACCGTAGAAGTTGTAGATCGAGTCGGTGAACATGTCCATGAAGTGCAGCGCGAGGTCGCCGGCCAGGGCCGAGCCGCTCGACGCGGTGATCTTCAGGCTGGACACGTCGGTGTTGCGGACCACCTCGGGATCGGCCTTGACCATGCGCTGAAGCATGAGCGGGACCACCACGAGGACTTCGACCTTGTACTTCTCGATGTCCTTGAGGGTCTGCTCCGGCTCGAACTTGCGGCGCAGCACGAAGGTCGGGCAGGTGGACAGCCCGAAGCCCAGGTTGATCAGGCCCCACGAGTGGAAGAGCGGGGCCGCGATCTCGATGACGGAGTTGCTCTCGACCGGGATCGCGCCGAAGAACGCCAGGATGGGCTTGAGGTCGTTGGGCTCCTTGCGCTTGGCGCCCTTCGGCAGCCCGGTGGTGCCCGAGGTGAAGATGATGATCTCGCCGTGCTTCTCCGGCACGGGGTGCTCGGCGGTCGACTTGCCCACCGTGGACGACTCGATCGACGGCAGGTCGTCGGGGGCGTCGGCGTCGGCCCACGACAGCATGAGCCGGCTGCGGCGCACGTCCTCGACCAGCGGCAGGAACTCCTGGTCGAGGATCAGCAGCTCGGCGCCCTCCCGCTCGGCCAGATCGGTCAGCTGGGCGCGACTGGCCATCGTGTTGAGCAGCAGCACCCGGCCGCCGAGCTGCATCACGGCGATCAGCGCGATGACCAGGTAGCGGTGGTTGCGCGCCAGCACGGCGATCGAGTCGCCGGGCTTGAGTCCGCGCTCCTTGAGCACGGCGGTGAACTGATTGATCTGCGCGACGAGGTCCTCGTAGGTGATCTCGCCGGCGTCGTCGATGATCGCGAGCTGCTTGGGGTAGCGCTTGGCTGCGGCGTTGACCCCCGACGGCAGGCCCGGTCCCCACTTCCTGAGCTGACGGACGGCACCGAGGAGCCTGTGCGGAGGAAGCGCCTTGATGATCCCCATCCGCCGGAGGACCTTCAACTTGTAACCCAAGTCACCCATGGCCACGAAGCGTAACAGTTGGTTCAGGGCGGCCTGAGGGTTTCCTCACGTCCGTCAGCGGTCGCTGATGATGCCCTTCTCGGCCAGCATCTCCAGGACCGCCTCGACGCACTCGCCCACACCCGTGCGGGACGTGTCGATCACCAGGTCGGCGTCGGTCGGCTCCTCGTACGGCGAGTCGATCCCGGTGAAGTCGGGGATGAGCCCGGCGCGCGCCTTCGCGTACAGCCCCTTGCGATCGCGCGCCTCGGCGACGGCCAGCGGCGTGGCCACGTGGATGACCAGGAACGGCGACTGCGGCTCGACCCGCTCGCGCATCGCCTGGCGCGCCGAGGCGAACGGGGCGATCGGGGCACACACCGCCAGCCCGCCCACCTCGGCGACCCGGGCCGCGACCCAGGCGATCCGGGTGAGGTTGCGCTCCCGGTCCTCGCGGCCGTAGCCCAGCCCGGCGGAGAGCTCCTGACGGACGTCGTCGCCGTCGAGGAGCACGGTGCGTCGCAGTCCGCGCGCGGTGATGGCCTCGACGACCGCACGCGCCACCGTCGACTTGCCGGCTCCGGACAGCCCGGTGAACAGCAGCACCGCGCCGGTGTCGTGACGCGGGCTCGGGCGTCGGAAGTCCAGCGGCTCGCGCACGCCCAAGGAGGCCAGGGCGAGCTCGAGCACCTGGTCGGCGGTCGTGGTCTCACTGACCGCCGGGGCGGCCAGGTACCAGGCGCGAGCGTTCTCCAGCTCGTCCGCGCAGTGACGGAGCTCGTCCATGACCGCGACGTCGGCCGCCGAGGCGTCCTGCGAGCTGACCCCGATCAGGGCGAGCGGGCGACCCTCGGCCGCCCGCACGGCCCGCATGACATCCGCCGCGCTGACCCGGCCGCCGAACAGCGCGACGACGTGGTCGCCCAGGTCGACCGGCACGACGAGGCGCACGGCGCGCGCGGGGGGATGCTCGGCCGCCTTGAGCGGCCGCAGCCGACCGGCGACCCACGTCGTCTCGTCATCGCGCGGGCTGGTGTCGCTCAGCACGAGCGCCGCCAGCGGGGTGTTGTCCGGATCGGTGAGCGTGAGCGAACCCTGGTCCACCGCGGCCGCGGCGGCGGCCGCCGGGACCGCCAGCGTCGCCTCGATCGGCCAATCGGCGGGCTTGCGTCCCGGGATGCAGTACCCGTCGACGGGAGCCAGGAACTTGCCGAGGATCAGCTCGAGCGCATCGAGCTGGGCACCTCTCAAGACGGCGGCGGCACTCATCGCGTCTCCTTTCCCGAGGACCGACGTGAGTCGGCGCGCCCCTCGGTCCGGCGCGCCTGACGCTTCTCGATGAAGGCGAACGCCGGGAAGCCGAGGCTGCGCCGGACGAACATCCACATGATCGGGGCACCGATCAGGGCGGCGACCAGCAGGAGGCCGGTCGCGTCGTCAGGCACCCCCAGCAGCTTCAGCCCGGAGGCGAGCAGCACGAACGCGAGGGCACGACGCACCCAGCCGCCCGGGAGTCGGGCCGACATCAGGGCGCCGAGGTAGGCGCCGGGGATCGACCCGAGGATCAGCGGGATCGAGATGCCCAGGTCCAGGTCGCCGAAGATCGCGTGACTGATCGCCGCCGAGGCCACCAGGGGGACCGCCTGGGTCAGATCGGTGCCGACGAGCTGGCTGGCCTTCAGTCCCGGATACAGGAGCATGAGTCCGATGATGACGAGCGACCCGGAGCCGACCGAGGTCATGCCGACCATCAGACCACCGACGACGCCCAGGATCAGGGTGGGGACGGGGCGGACCCGGCGATCGGGGCGTTCCAGTGGCAGCGGCGATCCCTTGCCGTCGCGCGTGCGGGCACGTTCGAGCAGGCGCATGTAGGCCCGGACCATGAGCATCACCGCGCTCAGCAGGACCGCCCCGCCCAGGGCGACGCTGACCGCCCGCGTGGCGCCCTCGGAGTCGCCCAGCGCCTTGAGCACGAGGACGCCGCAGAACGCAGCCGGGACCGAGCCCGCACACAGCCAGGCGACGAGCCGCAGGTCGACGGTTCCTCGGCGCAGGTGGACGCCGGCGCCGACCGGCTTCATCACGGCGCTCGCGACCAGATCGCTGGACACGGCCGTCAACGGCGGGACGTTGAAGAAGAACACCAGCATGGGCGTCATCAGCGCTCCGCCACCCATGCCCGTCAGACCGACGATGGCCCCCACGGCGAAGGCGCCCGCGACGAGCCACCAATCCATGACGCACGATTGTGTCACAGCGCGTCTCACCGGACGTGCCGCGGCCTTTCGCGCGGTGTTAGGGTTCTGGTCGCGCCGTCGTTGTGTGCGGGCGGTCCGGATCCGCCGGCGTATCACCACACACGGCACCCGGTCGACCCGCGTTGGAGGAACCCGTCGATGAGCGACACGAGCGAGACTCGGCGCTACGGCCTGAGCCAGCTGGACCATCTGGAGTCCGAGGCGATCTTCATCATCCGTGAGCTCGTCGCCGAGAACGAACGGCCGGCGCTGTTGTTCTCCGGCGGCAAGGACTCCGTCGTGATGCTCAACCTGGCCGTTCGCGCCTTCGCGCCCAGTCGGATCCCGTTCCCGGTCGTGCACATCGACACGGGCCACAACTTCGACGAGGTGATCGAGTTCCGCGACCGCACCGTCGCCGAGCTCGGCGTGCGGCTCGTCGTCGCCTCCGTGCAGGACTCGATCGACGCCGGTCGCGTCGTCGAGCAGACCGGACCACGCAGCAGCCGCAACACCCTGCAGACCGTCACCCT
>JAJUII010000048.1 GCA_029265505.1 Aeromicrobium choanae | reverse complement strand
CGGACTGGCTCGACGGCACGGCGCTGTTCTACGCCCTGCGCCTGGACGCGTTCGCGGCGTATCCGGCGATCAACGAGATGATCTGGCAGTCCTCGCTGCTGATCCACCTCGCGACCTGGGCCGCTCTGTGGGCTCAGACCCTGCTGCCGCTGGCCCTGCTGTGGCGTCCGACCCGGGCACTGTTCCTCATCACCCTGATGGGCATGCACGCGGGCATCGCGCTGTTCTTGGGGCTGTGGCCGTTCTCGTTGGCGATGATCGCGCTCGACATGCTCTACGTGCGGGACTCGACCTGGGAGAGTCTGCTGCGGTGGTGGCGCGGGACTCGTGCGGGGTCGTTGCTCCCCGAGCTGCAGCGCCGTGGGCAGGGAGTGTTCGCCGCGTTGCGGCGGCCCTGAGCGGTGAGTGGTCAACCGTCTGCGGGTCGCATTCGGTTCAGAACGCACCGGTGGGGTCCGGGAACGGTTGAGGACTCACCGCCCCCGGGCGGGGAAGGGTTCACACGTCACCGCCTGCGAGGATGGGCACATGCGGAAGGCGGCGCTGTTCGATCTGGATGGGACGCTGTGCGACACGCGCGCCATCGATCATCTGGCGACCGAGGAGAAGGACTATCACGCCTTCCACGCCGCCTCGGCGGACTGTCCCGCCGACCCGCGGGTGCGCGAGGCGCTGGAGCAGGCTCGTGAGCGCGGACTGGCGATCCTGCTGTGGACCGGACGCGAGTTCGTCTGGCGGGATCTGACCCTCGACTGGCTGGCTCGGCACGAGATCGACCACGACGGTCTCTACATGAGGTTGGCGGCCGACTACCGACCCGCCGATCGCGTGAAGTCCGACCTGCTGCGCGACATCGCGGACGACGGTTTCACGGTCGTGGAGGCGTGGGAGGACGACCCTCGGATCGTCGACCTCCTGCGCGCGGCGGGCGTGCCCGATGTGCGTGAGCCGCACGCTGCGGGGTGATCGCCTTGTCGCGGCGGGGAATATGGGCCACAATGGCATCGAGGTACCACCCGAGAACGCTGGGGAAGGCGCACCTAGGGAGGTACCCATGAACATGGTCCGATCCGGCACCCCCCAGACGAGGGGTGTCCTTTTCGTGCACTCTGCACCGTCGGCCCTCTGCGCGCACGTGGAGTGGGCCGCCGCCGGCGTGCTCGGAGGCAAGGTCGACCTGGCCTGGACACCTCAGCCCGCCGAGCCCGGCACCTACCGGGCCGAGCTCTCCTGGCAGGCCCCGGTCGGCACCGCCGCCACGCTGGCCTCGACGCTCCGCGGCTGGGACCTGCTGCGGTTCGAGATCACCGAGGAGCCAACCGCGACGAGCGAGGGCGCGCGCTACTCGTTCACGCCGTCGCTCGGGATCTTCCACGCGATGACCGGTCTGCACGGCGACGTCCTCATCCCCGAGGATCGGATCCGCGCCGTGCGGGTCAAGGCGGCGCAGGGCGAGGTGTCGATCGACGAGGCGCTCGACGCGCTGCTCGGCGTCAAGTGGGACGAAGAGCTCGAGCCGTTCCGTCACGCGGGCGAGGGCGCCCCCGTCCGCTGGCTCCACCAGGTGATCTGAGCGGCGGCGTCAGCCGATCACGACGGTGATGTCCGGGGTGGTCTTTCCGGACACCTTGTCGATCACCCGGAACCGACGCTCGCCCGTGCGTGACGTGTAGATCTGGGTCTTGAACCGGCCGCCCGCCGTCGCCGCCACGGTGACCGGGAAGTCGTCCCACGGCCCGTCGCCGTCCTTGACCTGGACCTGCAGGACCGTGCCGGGCTTGGCGCTCGGCAGGATGCCCTCGATCGGGAAGCGCTCGCCCGGCGCCGCCCGATCACCCGGGACTCGTGCCAAGGCCGGCTTCGGCCCCCGGTCGGGCTCGGGGGCGTCGGTCGTGGGCTCGGGAGTCGGCGTCGGCGTGGTCGAGGGCTCCGTCGTCGGCGCAGCCAGCGGCGGCAGGTCGGCGGAGGTGACTCCCGTGGCCGTCAGGGCTCCAGAGGCGAGCAGGCCGACGGCGACACCGACGGCGACACCCACGAGGGCCATCCAACCGACGGCCCGCAGCGCCGGACCGCGCACGGAAGATGGAGGAGTCACATCAGAAGTCTACGTCGAAGGCGCGGGCGATCGACGTCGACGTGACCTACGATGACGCAATGGCGCGGGTGTCACCGAGGGGAGCCGTGGACGACGTCCGACACGTGGTCGTCCACGGATATCGCCGCGCCTACCGACTGCGCGGATCGGGTCCGCCGCTGCTGCTGGTCCACGGGATGGCCTGCGACGGCACGACTTGGCTCCCGGTCCTCGACCGGCTGGCCGAGCACTTCACCGTGATCGCCCCGGACCTGCTCGGCCACGGTGAGTCCGACAAGCCGAACGCCGACTACTCGCTCGGCGGGTTCGCCAACGGCATGCGCGACCTGCTCACCATCTTGGGCATCGACAAGGTCACGATCGTCGGTCACAGCTTCGGCGGGGGAGTGGCGATGCAATTCGCCTATCAGTTCCCCGAGCGCACCGAGCGTGTCGTCCTCGTCTCCACCGGCGGCCTCGGGCCGGAGGTCACCCCCCTGATCCGTGCGCTCACGCTGCCGGGCGCGGGGCTCGGGATCCGGCTCGCGACGCTACGCCCGGTGCGGCCGCTCGCGTCCACCGCTCTGCGCGTGCTGTCGAAGGCCCCGGTGCCGCTCGTGCGCGACCTCGACGAGGTCGCCGACGTGTACGAGCGGCTCGCCGACCCGGCCGAGTCGCTCGCGATCCGTCGCCTCACCCGCACCGCCCTGGACTGGCGTGGACAGTTCGTCACGATGTCCGACCGGGCCTATCTCGCCAAGCTCATGCCCGTCTTGGTCGTGTGGGGGCGCCAGGACATGGTGATCCCAGTCGACCACGCGCGTCGGCTGCCGTCGCTGGAGAACTCGCGCGTCCACGTCTTCGAGGACTCGGGACACTTCCCGCACAAGGACCATCCGGAGGAGTTCGTGCGCCTCGTCGTCGACTTCTGCGCCTCGCAACCGCCGGCCCAGTACCACCGGGGTCGCTGGCGCGCGCTGCTCCGTCGCGGCGATCAGGCCGGATTGACCGCGGTGTCGGAGTCGTCGGCTGTCAGTTGAATCTTGTGGTGCCGCTGGTGCCAGAACCCGTTGCCCGTCGCCCAACCGGCGAGCGCCACCGAGAACCAGCCGATGAACGCGCCGGCGATGTCGACGGCGATGAAGTGCCAGCCGAAGTACAGGGTCGCGATGACGGTCAGGACGAAGTAGACCCAGGCGATGATCTGCAGGTACCGGGCCTGGTCCGTGCGCTGGAAGAACAGCACCGCGGTCAATGTCACCGACACGTGCAGGGAGGCGAAGGCGCCGATGCCCCAGATCGGGGCGGCGACCGGGTCCTCGTAGTTCTGCGCCGCGTTGATGAACAGCGACTCCTGCAGTTGTGACACACCCGTCGTCGGCAGGCTGTCGAAGAGCGTGGGCGTCGTGAAGGTCGGTCCCAGCGAGGGGAAGATGTAGTACGAGGCGGCGCCGAGGACCCAGTTCAGCGACAGCGCGGTCGCGTACCAGGCGCCGAGCGAGAAGTCCCGATTGAGGACCAAGAAGGCCGCCAGGGTGATCGGGATCAGCGGCAGATAACTGACGTAGACCGTCGCCAGCACCTGGGCCGAGATCCCGGTGCCGAGCAGACCGTGCAACACCTCGGCGGGGTGGTTGCCGAACATCAGCCAGTAGTCCCACCGCGTGAGCATGCTGTCGAAGTTCACGCCCTCGCGCAGGACGGGGAGGAAGCCCTTGATGTTGCGGTAGCTGACGTAGCAGATGTAGAAGGTCAGCAGTCCGGTCGCGATGTGCCCGACGCGACCCCAGGTCCACTCGTCGCGGACGATCTCGCGGATGCCGCGGACCATGTGTCGCCAGCCGGCGCGCCGGATCGCGGCCGGGACGACGCCGATCGCGAAGAAGGCCAGCCCCATCACGGGCAGCCGCACGTACGCCGGACCGAGGAAGCCCTCCGGGTCCTTCAGCGCGATGCCCAGCCGAGCGGACAGGACGATCGCCAGGATGCCGACGGCGGCCGCCAGGGCGACCCCGAATGTATAGGGCCATGCGCGCAGCGCGCTCCACCACCGTCTCGGCATGGGAGCCAGTCTACGGTGGCGGTCCGTCGGCCGGCGGGGGACGTCGGGCCGGCCCGCCGTCAGGCGTCGGCGCCCTCCTGGGCCACGTCGGCGACCGCGGTCGGGTCGTCCACGCGCAGCTCGGTGAACGCACGGTGGGCGATCTGCGGGTCGACCCGCCCCTCACGGCCGAGCGCCGCCAGCACCGCCACGGCGATCGACTCGGCGTCGATCTGGAAGTACCGACGGGCACCCGCCCGCGTGTCGGCGAAGCCGAACCCGTCGGCGCCGAGCGAGGACCAGGTGCCCGGCACCCAGCGCGCGATCTGGTCCGGGACGGCGCGCATGTAGTCGCTGACCGCGACGGTGGGGCCGCCCTCGCCGAGCCGCTCGGTGATCCACGGGGTGCGCGCCGGCCGGTCGAGGTGGTTGAAGTTCCACCGCTCGGTCTCCTCGGCCTCGCGGGCGAGCTCGTTCCACGAGGTGACCGACCAGACCTCGGCGGCGACGCCGTGATCGTCGGCGAGCATCCGCTGAGCCTGCAGTGCCCACGGCACGGCGACGCCGGAGGCGAGGATGCGGGCCGGTCGCTCGTCCTCGATGGGGGAGGGGGCGTAGCGCCAGGCTCCGCGCAGGATGCCCTCGACGTCGACGTGCTCCGGCTCGGCCGGCTGCTGGATCGGCTCGTTGTAGACCGTCAGGTAGTAGATGACGTTCTCGCCGAAGTCGCCGTCGCCCCCGTGCGAGTCGCCGTACATGCGGCGGAGGCCGTCCTTGACGATGTGCGCGATCTCGAAGGCGTAGGCCGGGTCGTAGTGGACCACCGCCGGGTTGGTGCGCGCCAGCAGCGGCGAGTGGCCGTCGGCGTGCTGCAGCCCCTCGCCGGTGAGCGTGGTCCGTCCGGCCGTGGCGCCGATGAGGAAGCCGCGGGCCAGCTGGTCCGCCATCGCCCAGATCGAGTCGCCGGTCCGCTGGAAGCCGAACATCGAGTAGAAGAGGTAGACCGGGATCATCGGCTCGCCGTGAGTCGCATAGGCGCTGCCGGCCGCGATCGCCGAGCCCATCGCGCCGGCCTCGCTGATGCCCTCATGCAGCATCTGACCCTGCTCGCTCTCCTTGTAGGCCAGGAGCAGCTTGCGGTCGACCGACTGGTACATCTGCCCGTGCGGGCTGTAGATCTTCGCCGACGGGAACATCGAGTCCATGCCGAACGTGCGGTACTCGTCCGGGGCGATCGGCACGATCCGGTGCCCGATGTTCGGGTCCTTGATCAGCTCGCGCAGCAGACGCACGAACGCCATCGTCGAGGCGATCTGCTGCTTGCCCGAGCCCTTCTTGAGGTCGGCGTAGACGTCGTCGCCGGGCAGGGCCAACGGCTTGGCGCGCACCACGCGCCGCGGCAGCGGGCCACCCAGCTCGCGCCGTCGCTCGAGCATGTACCGGATGTCCGGATGGTCCGGGCCGGGGTGGTAGTACGGTGCGCCGTCGGGCGACTCGATCTGCTCGTCGGTGATCGGGATGTGGAGGCGGTCGCGGAAGTTCTTCAGGTCCTCGACCGTCAGCTTCTTCATCTGGTGCGTGGCGTTGCGCGCCATGAACTTCTCGAGGAGCCAGCCCTTGATGGTGTGCGCGAGGATGACGGTCGGCTGTCCCTCGTGGCGGACCGCCGAGTGGAACGCGGCGTAGACCTTCCGGTAGTCGTGGCCGCCGCGCGGGAGCTTCTCGATCTCCTCGTCGGACAGGTGCTCGACGATCTTGCGGAGCTCCTCGTTCGCGCCGAAGAAGTGCTCGCGGTTGTAGGCGCCGGTCTCGATCGAGAGCGTCTGGAACTCGCCGTCGGGCACGCGGTTCATCTGATTGACCAGCGCGCCGGTGGTGTCGCGGGCGAGCAGGTCGTCCCACTGGCGGCCCCAGACCACCTTGATGACGTTCCAGCCGGCACCGAGGAAGATCGACTCCAGCTCCTGGATGATCTTGCCGTTGCCGCGCACCGGGCCGTCGAGCTGCTGCAGGTTGCAGTTGATGACGAAGGTCAGGTTGTCGAGCTGCTCGCGCGCCGCGACGCTGATCGCGCCGAGCGACTCGGGCTCGCCCATCTCGCCGTCACCCAGGAAGGCCCAGACGTGCTGCTGGCTGGTGTCCTTGATGCCGCGGTGGTGCAGGTAGCGGTTGAAGCGCGCTTGGTAGATCGCGTTGATCGCGCCCAGGCCCATCGAGACGGTCGGGAACTCCCAGTAGTCGCTCATCAGGCGCGGGTGCGGGTAGGACGACAGGCCCGCGCCGGGACCGCGCGAGTGCTCCTGACGGAAGTTGTTGAGCTTCGACTCGTCGAAGCGGCCCTCGAGGAAGGATCGGGCGTAGATGCCCGGGGCGGCGTGACCCTGGAAGAAGATCTGGTCTCCGCCTCCGGGGTGGTCCTTGCCGCGGAAGAAATGGTTGAAGCCGACCTCGTACAGGCTCGCCGCCGACTGGTAGGTCGCGATGTGGCCACCGACGCCGAGGCCGGGTCGGTTCGCGCGTGACACCATCACCGCGGCGTTCCACCGGATGTAGGAGCGGATCCGGCGCTCCACCTCCTCGTCGCCGGGGAACTCCGGCTCGCGCTCGGGGGGGATCGTGTTGATGAAGTCGGTGCTGCGCAGCGCGGGCATGCCCACCGCGCGCTCCCGGGCGCGCTCGAGCATCCGGAGCATGACGTAGCGGGCGCGGTCGCGGCCACGCTCCTCGACCATCTGGTCGAGCGAGCTCAACCAGTCCTGCGTCTCCTCCGGATCGACGTCGGGCAGCTGGGTGGGCATGCCCTCATGGATGATCGGGCGTTCGGGGCCGGATGTGGCCATGGTGTGCTCCCTGGGGTGTGGGGACCAAGACACCTCCATCAAACCACTCGGAGTTCGCTAGTGTGAGTCCGACAAGCGACCGATTCAGCCCTACTGGACGGTAGGGAAAACACAGGAGGTGCGGTGGACGCGGGCAAGCTGGGCTTCGTGCCAGACTCCGTCATCCAAGAGCTCGGCTGGGACGAGGACGTCGACGAGGACCTGCGCGCGGCGATCGAGGCTCACACCGGTCACGAGTTGGTCGACGGGGACGTCGGCGACGTGGTCGACGGCGTCATCTACTGGTGGCGTGACGGCGACGGTGATCTGACCGACGCGCTGGTCGACGCCCTTCAGGACCTGGACGACGGTGGCTTCGTCTGGCTGCTCACTCCGAAGGTGGGTCGCGAGGGGCACGTCACCGGCGCCGACATCGGCGAGGCGGCGCCGATCGCCGGCCTGTCGATCACGACCACCGCGGCCATCGGCGACGACTGGGTCGTCACCAAGCTCTCCACGCACAAGAGGTGACCGTGTCGACGATCGAGGTGGGCGCTCCGGCGCCGGATTTCACGCTCAAGAACCAGCACGGCGAGGACGTCACGCTGTCGGAGTTGCGCGGGCGCAACGTCCTGGTGGTGTTCTACCCGTTCGCGTTCAGTGGCATCTGCACCGGCGAGCTGTGCGAGATCCGTGACAACCTGCACGTGTTCTCCGACGCGGACGCCGAGGTGCTCGCGATCTCCTGCGATCCGATGTTCAGCCTGCGAGCCTGGGCGGACCAGGACGGATACGAGTTCAGCCTCCTGAGCGACTTCTGGCCGCACGGCGCGGTGGCGCGCCGGTACGGAATCTTCGAGGAGGGTCCCGGCGCAGCGGCGCGGGGCACGTACCTGATCGATCGCGAGGGTGTCGTCCGATGGAAGATCGAGAACGGCCTGGGCGAGGCGCGGGACCTCAACGCGTACCGTGAGGCACTCGCGTCACTCAGTTGACATCTCACGAAAATATCAGGGCGAAATCGCCATGATCGGTCCCCATCGGCCATGGACATCTGGTTTGATGGGACTACCGCGCCGCCGGGGACCCGCGCCCCCGGCGGCGCGGCTTTTTCTCGCCCTCAGGGCGTGCGTTACCGTTCTGGGGCACCCGGGCGAATAGCTCAGTTGGTCAGAGCATCCGGTTTACACCCGGAAGGTCGGGGGTTCGAACCCCTCTTCGCCCACCACCACCGCCGCCGGTCCGCGTGTCGGACACGCCTGACACGATCGAGGCATGACGCCGATCGATGCCCGCACCGCCGACGAGGCACTGGCCCGCCTGCGCGCCCTGACCGGACGTCCTGGGGCGCAGTTCCATCCGGGCCAGCTCGAGGCGATCGCGGCGCTCGTGGACGAGCGTCGGCGCGCCCTGGTCGTGCAGCGCACCGGCTGGGGGAAGTCGGCCGTCTACTTCGTGGCGACGGCGCTGCTGCGCGCTCGGGGTGCCGGACCGACGGTGCTCGTCTCACCCCTGCTGGCCCTGATGCGCGACCAGGTCGCGGCTGCGGAGCGGGCCGGCGTGCGTGCCGCGGCGATCAACTCCGCCACGGTCGAGGAATGGCGTGACATCGAGGAGCGACTCGCCGCCGACGCGCTCGACGTGCTGCTGGTCTCCCCGGAGCGCCTCAACAATCCGTCGTTCCGCGAGAGCCAGCTGCCGCGCTTGCTCGATCGGATGGGGCTGTTGGTCGTCGACGAGGCGCACTGCATCTCCGACTGGGGGCACGACTTCCGGCCCGACTACCGGCGGCTCGCGCGCGTGATCGAGTCGCTGAGCCCGGACGTCCCGGTGCTGGCCACCACCGCGACCGCGAACGCCCGGGTGGTCGAGGACGTCGCCGACCAGCTCGGCGGCGACGTGCTCACCCTGCGCGGCTCGCTCGCCCGCGACTCGCTGCGTCTGGGGTGTCTCAGCCTGCCGAGCGCCACCGAGCGACTCGGCTGGCTGTCGGCCCACCTGGCCGATCTTCCGTCGAGCGGGATCGTCTACGCACTGACCGTGTCCGCCGCCGAGGACACCGCCCGGCTGCTGCGCGAGGCCGGGCACGAGGTCCGCGCCTACACCGGGCGCACCGACCCCGCCGAGCGCGAGGAGCTGGAGCAGGCCCTCCGGGAGAACCGCGTCAAGGCGCTGGTCGCCACGAGTGCCCTCGGCATGGGGTTCGACAAGCCCGACCTCGGGTTCGTCGTGCACCTCGGATCGCCGTCCTCGCCGGTCGCGTACTACCAGCAGGTCGGTCGGGCCGGTCGCGCCACCGAGCGCGCCGACGTGCTGCTTCTGCCGGGAGTCGAGGACCGTGAGATCTGGCGCTACTTCGCCACCGCCTCGATGCCGGACCCGGAGCGAGCCGCCCGGGTCATCGACCAGCTCGGCGACGAGCCGATCTCGACCCCCGCGCTCGAGGCGTTGGTCGACGTCCGGCGCACCCAGCTGGAGCTGCTGCTGAAGGTCCTCGACGTCGACGGCGCGGTCCGCAAGGTCCGTGGAGGCTGGATCGCCACGGGTGCGCCGTGGGCCTTCGACGCGGAGCGGTACGGCCGGATCGCCGCGGCCCGCGAGCGCGAGCAGGAGGCCATGCTGCGCTACCAGCGCGGCGATTCCTGTCGGATGGAGATGCTCCAGCACGAGCTCGACGATCCCAGCGCCGCGCCCTGCGGGCGCTGCGACGTGTGCGCCGGACCGTGGTACCCGACCGACGTGCCGTCCGGGGTCGTCGAGCGTGCCTCGGTCGCGCTGGACCAGGTCGGCGTGCCGATCGAGCCGCGCGGGCAGTGGCCCACGGGCGCCGACCGCCGGGGCGTGGAGGTCCGCGGACGCATCCCCGCGGACGAGCGAGCCGAGACTGGGCGAGTCGTGGCGCGACTGACCGACCTCGGCTGGGGTGGGAGCCTGCGCGAGCTGTTCGCGCCCGGCGCGCCGGACGGCCCCCTGCCGGAGCCCCTCGTCGATGCGGTCGTGCGCACACTGCGCGACTGGCCCTGGCAGGAGCGCCCCGTCGGAGTGGTGGCGATGCCCTCACTCACCCGTCCGCTGCTCGTCGCCTCGACCGCGCAGACGATCGCCCGTCTCGGTCGACTTCCGCTGCTCGGCACGCTCGGCCTCGATCCGCACGTGCCGCGGGTCGAGCCCGGAGGCAACAGCGCCTTCCGTCTCGCCGCGGTGTGGGGCCGCTTCAGGGTCGGGCCGGACCTGACGGCGGCGTTGCACGGGGTCGACGGTCCCGTGCTGCTCGTCGACGACGTGATCGACAGCCGGTGGACGATCACCGTCGCCGCCCGGGAGCTGCGCCGCGCCGGGGCGTCGGCCGTGCTGCCCTTCGCGCTCGCCTCCGTCGGCTGACGCCTCGCCACCGATGTGTTGTGATGAGGACCATGAGCGCGAACGAGCCGGGCCGCTGGCGTCGGATCGTGAGCGGACTCTTCCTCGTCTGGGCCTGGGGATTCGCCCTGGCCGTCATCGTCGGCCTCGTCACCGACCTGCCGTTCTCGCTGACCGGGAGTCTGGCGGTGCTGTTCTTCGCCCTGGCGCTGGTCCGGGCCCCGCGCCGCGACGACGAGCCACCCGTCGAGGTCGCCAGCCCCGTCCGAGGCCGCTGGACCGTCGTGCACAGCCCGGCGAGCAAGGTGCCGAGCCACGGCGTCCGCGGCTATGGACAGTCGCACGCCGTCGACATCATCCACCCGCGTCCGGCGGGGACGACGCCGTCCTACCCCCTCGTGGGCGGCTTCCGTCGGCCGGAGGGTTTCTCGTCGTTCGGCCGGCCCGTGCACGCCGTGGCCGACGGTGAGGTCGTGCGCGTGGTGACGTGGTGCCGCGACCACCGATCGCGGACGTCCTGGCTCGCGTTCGTCTACCTGTTCGTCGTCGAGGGCTTCCGTGACCTGGGCGGGGCCCCCGGCGTGGTGGGCAATCACGTGACCATCGATCACGGGAACGGCGTGCACTCCCTCTACGCCCATCTGCGCCGCGGCAGTGTCCGTGTCGCGGTCGGCGACCGGGTCTCGGCGGGGGACGTCATCGGCGAGGTGGGCAACTCCGGCAACACCTCCGAGCCGCATCTGCACTTCCAGCTGATGGACCGGCCGTCGGTCATGAACGCCGCGGGGCTCCCGTTCCGGTTCACGGGGATCCGGCAGCGGGAAGGTGACGTCGATCGCGGCTGGTCGCGAGCCGAGCCGCAGCAGGCGATCGTGCCGGCGCTGCCGGCGAACTTCCAGATCTTCGAGGCCTGAGTCCGGCCGCCGAGACTCCGGTTCCGCTACGGTGCGGCAATGAGGTGGCTCGGTGTCGGCGCGGTGACGCTCCTGGCGGTGATGACGGCGTGCGCCGGTCCGGACCGAAGCGCGGAGGCGGCCGAGCTCGAGGACGAGGTGCGCCGGCAGCCCGCCGTCCGGGGTGTCGTCCTGAGCTACAGCAAGCCGATCACGCTCGACGGCGGTCGCATCGAGCTCGTCGTGCGCATGGAGGACACCGCGTCCGCCGTGCAGATCGCGCGCGTCGTGGAGGTCGTGTACGACGCGTTCGGCGCCACGCACGGTGACGAGGAGGCCGATCTCGAGCTGCAGGCCGGTGACGACACGATCCGCGTGCGCTCCTTCGAGTCGGAGTCGACGACCCGGGCGGTCGTGGACGAGGTCGTCACGGTCCTCGCCCTGCGCGATCGGGGAGCGCTCGAGATCGAGGTGTCAGGTCAGGACCCGCTCGGCGGTCCGCGTAGCCCGGGGTCGAGGAACGTGCTGACACTGCCGCAGGGCAGCGACGAGGAGGACGTCCTGGTCGCTCTCGACGAGATCGAGCGCACGATCGGCGACACGCGCGAGCGGTGGTGGCGGGTACGCGCGGCCGGTGGTGCGGGCGTCGGAGGATCGCCCGGTCTGCCCACCGCGGCGACGCTCGCGCTGTGGGACGAGCTGCGTCAGATCGCGACGCCGCTGGGGGAGGTGGCGGTCTTCGTCGAGGACTCGCGGGACCCCGACACGCCGATCCGCCTGGTCGAGGTGGACCTCGCCGATGTCGACGTGTGGACCGACACCGGCGCGATCCTCCGGGTCGCGGAGCGTCACCTGGAACGGGTGCGCCTGGCGAACGACCTGTGGTCCTACGAGCTGCGGGTCGCCGGTGTGCCGGTGACACAGATCGACCCCCTCACCTGCACCCCGCAGGCGAACTCCGTCGAACCCCCGAACCCCGTCGACGATGCCCTTCGCACGCCGCGCAACTGTCACGTCACCCAGGAGAGCGCGCAGTAGGCTCGAGGTCATGCCTGCGCTGCGTGACGTCATCGCCGTTCTCGACGAGCTCTACGATCCGCGCTGGGCGGACGACTGGGACGCCGTCGGCACGGTGCTCGGGGATCCGGACGCCGAGGTCACCACGATCCTCTTCGCGGTCGATCCGGTCCAGGCCGTCGCCGACGAGGCCGTACGCGTGGGCGCCCAGCTCGTCGTGACCCATCACCCCCTCTACCTCAAGGGCACGACCACGGTGGCCGCCTCGACCCCGAAGGGTCGCGTCGTGCACACCCTGATCTCGAACGGGATCGCCCTGCACACCTGTCACACGAACGCCGACGCGGCACCGCGTGGCGTCAGCGAGTCGATGGCACTCGCCCTCGGACTCACCGACGTCCGTCCGCTGCAGACGGATCTGGAGTCGCCACTGGACAAGTGGGTGGTCTACGTCCCGCGCGACGACGCCGACCGGGTCGCGGCGGCGATGCACGAGGCCGGAGCCGGACGGTTGGGAGACTACGACCGGGCCCAGTTCCGCAGCGAGGGGCGCGGCTCCTTCCGCCCTCTCGAGGGTGCCGACCCGGCGATCGGCTCGGTCGGCGACGTGGAGTGGGTGGACGAGGTCCGCCTCGAGGTGGTGGCCGACGGGCGGGTCCGCGAACAGGTCCGCGAGGCGATGCTGCAGGCGCACCCGTACGAGGAGGTCGCCTACGACCTGTGGCCTCTGGCGGCCCGACCCAGCGACCGGGGGACCGGCCGGATCGGTCGGCTCACCACGCCGATGAGCCTGGCGGCGTTCGCCGACCACGTCCGGGCCGCCCTGCCGGACCACCACGGCGCCACTCGTGTCGCCGGAGATCTGGAGCGCATCGTCGAGACGGTCGCCCTGTGCGGCGGGTCGGGCGACTTCCTGCTCGGGGAGGCCGACCGCGCCGGCGCGGACGTCTACGTGACCTCCGACCTGCGGCACCATCCGATCAGTGAGCATCTCGAGCGTCCGGGCGCCTGCGCCGTCGTCGACGTCCCACACTGGGCCGCGGAGTGGACCTGGCTGCCCACCGTGGCGGCGGCGGTCCGCGACGCCCTGGGCGATACGGTGAGCACACACGTCTCCACCCTCGTCACCGACCCGTGGAGCCGCACACTGTCATGAGGAGTCACAGGTGAAGGCTGATCCTGCCGCCCAGAAGGCGCTGTTGGACCTGCAGCAGCAGGACTCCGCGCTCGCGCACGTCGCCCACCGTCGCGCACACGTCGGTGTTGATCTCGCAGTAGGACTGCATGAACTCGGGCTTGAACTTCTCGGCCCATGCGGCCGGCAGCCGCTGCTGGATCCGCGAGAAGGCCGGCGTGAGGGCCAGCGTCTCGGCGTCG
>JAJUII010000111.1 GCA_029265505.1 Aeromicrobium choanae | reverse complement strand
GGGCCGCAGCGCCCCGACGTCCTCGCGGTGAACACCGCCGCGGGCGACCTGGGCTGGCTGGCCTCGCCGCCCGACCCGACCACGCAGGTCGGCGGCGGTGCCGGACCGGGGCGCCCCTCCTAGCATGGGGAGCATGGCGCAACGGGTGCATGAGTTCGACTGGCCCGACCGACTCGTCGTGGGGACGGTCGGCCGGCCCGGCGAACGCGCCTTCTACCTGCAGGCCCGCGCCGGCGACCGGATCGTCAGCGCCCTCATGGAGAAGGAGCAGTCGGCCGCGCTCGCCGAGAAGATCGACGAAGTGCTCGACGAGCTCATGGCCCAGGACGGCAACCCGTTCAGCGTCCCGGCCGAGGCGCCGCCCGCGCTGGACGACGACGACCCGCTCGACGAGCCCGTCGTCGAGCAGTTCCGCATCGGCGTCATGTCGCTCGGGTTCGACCCGACGACCGCTCAGGTCGTCATCGAGGCGTTCCCCCTCGTCGAGGACTCGCCCGAGTCCCTGTTCGCCGAGTCGCTCGAGCCGACCGAGGTGCTCCACGTACGGATCCCGGTGGGCGCGGCCCGGTCCTTCTGCAAGCGCACCCGCCGGGTCGTCGCCGCCGGACGTCGCACCGACGAGTGGCCGTGACGCTCCACGGCGATCTCGTCCTGGAGGGTCGCGTGCTGCCGGCCTCGAACGCGACGTTCGTCGGAACGATCGAGGGCGTCCGCGTGGTCTACAAGCCGGTGGCCGGCGAGCGCCCCCTGTGGGACTTCCCCGACGCCGTGCTGGCACACCGGGAGGTGGCCGCCCACCTGGTCTCGGAGGCCACCGGCTGGAACATCGTGCCGCCCACGTGGCTGGGCGAGGGTCCTCACGGGCCCGGCATGCTCCAGCGCTGGTGCGACACCGACCCGCAGGACGTCGCCGTCACGCTGGTGCCGTCGGGCTCCGTTCCCACCGGCTGGTGCCACGTGCTCGACGGACTCGACGCCGAGGACCGTCCGGTCGCCCTCGTCCACGAGGACTCCCCCGCCCTGCGTCGGATGGCGGTGTTCGACGTGCTGACCAACAACGCCGACCGCAAGGGCGGTCACGTGCTGGCGATGCCCGACGGTCACCGCCACGGGGTCGACCACGGTCTGACGTTCCACCCGGAGCCGAAGCTGCGGACCGTGCTGTGGGGGTGGCTGGGCCGACCGCTCGAGGCCGAGGAGGTCGCCGGCGTCGAGCGGGTGCGTGTCGGCCTCGACGGCGACCTGGGCCGCCGCCTGCGCGAGCTGCTCGGCGAGCCCGAGCGCGAGGCGCTCCTGCGGCGCTGCGAGCGGCTCCTGGCCGAGCGGGTGTTCCCCGCGCCCGAGGGTGCCATGCCGCCCGTCCCCTGGCCGCCGTTCTGAGCACCCACGGCGACGGTCGCCCGGGTGCCCGGGCGGCCGTCGCGGTGCGGCGTCTCAGATGGTCTCGGCCGCAGCCTCGGGGGTCCTGGCGTGACGCAGTCCCAGCAGGCCCAGGATCGTCAGCACCACGGCCCCGACGAAGGCGGCGATGGCGGCGAAGCCCGCGATCACGCCCATCGTGCCGAAGGCGTAGGCGTTCAGCAGCAGGCCGCGCAGGGTGTTGCCCATGAAGAGCGTCTGCCGCAGCTGAGCCAGCTCCTGACCCTCCGGCGAGGCCTTCTCCTCGTCACTGAGCGCCATGAACTCGGCGCTGACCTCCTCGTAGGTGCGGTTGCCGCTGGAGGCGTTCATGTGGGCGAGGATGTAGTGGTCGGCGAACGCGCGGGCCTTGGCGCCGTCGTCGAGCGGCGTGCCGGCGTAGGGCTCGAGTGCCTCACGATCCTCGTCGGAGAGACTCTCCAGCGCCGGGCCCTCCGGCATCACGATCGACTGGTTCACCAGCTGCTGCTCCACCTGGTCGCCGATGAAGAAGTGGGCCCAGGAGGCGAGTCCTCCGACGACCACCAGCAGGCCGGCCAGGGCCAGCCCCGTCCACGAGATGAGCTTGTCGAGTGCCGAGCGACGCATGTTCCGAACCTCCTGTGCGGGTGACTCCGCTTCGTTGCGGTGTCACCACTGACGTTAGGCGTCGCCGGGCGCACCGTGATGAGGCCAAGGCATCGATCCGACCGGGACGAGAGTCCCGAATCTTCCGGGACCAAGGACCGGGACGCGACGACGCCCGGCCTCCGCGGTGGGAGACCGGGCGTCGCACGGGGCGGCTCAGGCCGAGACTTCCGCCTCGAACGGCGGCAGCTCGCGCTTCATGACCTTGCCCGTGGGGTTCCGCGGCAGCTCGTCGAGGAACTTCACCGCCCGCGGCACGGCGAACCGGGCGACGTGCTGCTTGGCGTAGTCGACGACCTCCTCCTCGGTCAGCGTGTGGCCCTCGCGCACGACGACGTAGGCGGCCAGACACTGGCCCCACTGCGGATCGGGGATGCCCTTGACGACGACGTCCTGGACGGCCGGGTGCTCGATCAGCGCGTCCTCCAGCTCGCGAGGGAACACGTTCTCGCCACCGGAGATGACCATGTCGTCGTCACGTCCGGCCACGAACAGCCGGCCCTCCTCGTCGAAGTAGCCGAGGTCGCCCGAGTGCATGAGGCCGTCCCGGAAGTCCTTGGTGCGCCCGTCGGTGTAGCCGCCGAACATCATCTCGTTGCCGACGTAGATGACGCCGGTCTCGCCGGTGGGGACCTCCTGGCCGTTCTCGTCGAGGATCTTGACCCGGGTCCGCCACGGAACCCGTCCGGCCGTCCCCGGGGCGTCGCGCAGGTCCTTCGGATCGGCGATCGTCACCCAGCCGGTCTCGGTGGCACCGTAGAAGTTGTAGACCGAGTCGGTGAACGTGTCCATGAAGTGGATGGCCAGCTCGCCGGCGAGCGCCGAGCCGCTGGAGGCGGTGATCTTCAGGCTGGACACGTCGTTGTTCTTGATGACCTCCGGGTCGGCGTCGACCAGGCGCTGCATCATCAGCGGGACCACGACCAGAACCTTGGCGCGGTAGGTCGCGATGTCCTTGATGACCTGCTCGGGGACGAACCGCCGGCGCAGGACGTAGGTGGGCACCGTGGAGAGACCGAAGCCGAAGTTGAGCAGGCCCCAGGAGTGGAACAGCGGGGCGGCCAGCACGATCGTGGAATTGCCCTCGAACGGGATCGAGCCGAAGTACGTCAGCAGCGGGTCGAGGTTCTCCGGCTCCTTGCGCTTGGCGCCCTTCGGGAGGCCGGTGGTGCCGGAGGTGAAGATCACGATGCTGCCCGGCTTCTCGGGCTTCGGGTGGTCCTTGGCAGACTTGCCGGCGGCGAACTGCGTCAGGGTCGGCAGGCCGTGGGTGTCGTCGTCGGCCCACGCCACGATCAGCGAGTCGCGGTCCAGCTCGGTGGCCACCGAGAGGAACTCCTGGTCCAGGATCACCAGCTGGGCGCCCTCGCGACGCACGAGCTCGGTCAGCTGCGACCCGCTGGCCATCGTGTTGAGCAGCAGCATGCGGCCGCCGAACTGCATGATCGCGACCATCGCGATCACCATGTAGCGGTGGTTGCGGCACAGCACGGCGACCGGGTCGCCCGGCTTGAGGCCGTGGTCCTTGAACGCCTGCGTCAGGCGGTTGATCTCGTCGGCGGTCTCACGCCAGGTGAGCTGTCCCGCGTCGTCGATGATGGCGAGCTGCTGGGGCTTGCGGGCGGCCGCAGCACCGACGGCCGACGGGAATCCGGGGCCCCAGGACGCGAGCTTCTTGCCGGCCTTCGCGAGCCTGATCGGATTCTGGACCTTGAGCAGGCCGATCCGCCGCAGGACCTTCAACTTGTAACCGAGGTCGCCCATCAATGTCTCCAGATCGTGGTGTGTACCGGGCAGTAACTGTGCGTCACTGTGACGCAGGTTACCAAGCAGTCATTTCCGATGACGACATACCGTCCAGATTCCGGAGGCGATCGTCCGCCACCGCGAGGACGCGCGGAGATTTCAGCGGTAACTCCCAGTGTGACAGCAAGTGACGATTTGCCCTCGGATTCCAAGGGTTTCCAGATACCCGAGGTATGCCTGCCGTTCCGCTCGCACGGCCTCGCGGCAGCCCGCAGGATGGAGAGGCGGTCTGGACCCGCCGGACCGCAAAGAGGGAGGGAGACCCGTCATGGTGACCAACTCGGTGGCCGTCGTGACCGGCGGCTCCACACCGTGGGGACTCGAGGCGGCCATGCTGCTCGGCCGCGACCATCACGTCGTCCTGAGCGACACCCACGCCGAGCCGCTGAACCGCGCACTGGACCGACTCGACTCGCACGGCGTGTCCGCCGAGTCGATCGTCGCCGACCCCGTCGACCCGACGTCGACGCGGATTCTGATGGCGGCGGCCCGCGCGGCCGGACCGATCGCGCACGTCGTCCACGCCGGCGGTGCACACGTGGAGGCCGACCGGCCCGGGGACCTCATCGGCACCCGCGTCCGGGGAACCGTCACGATCACCGAGGCGACGCTGGCCGTCGCCGAGCCAGGGACCACGCTGATCCACCCGGCCGCCGACGGCGATCAGCCGCCCCTGCCGGGCGTCCCCCGCTGGGGGTTCCGGTTCGCGCCGCGCGATCCGGAGACGCTCACGTCGAGGCTGACCCGGCTCGTCGAGCTCGGACCGGCACGCCTCGCCCCCGCCGCGGCGGCCGCCCTCGCCGAGATGTTCGTGCAGTGGTACTGCGGACGGACGGCGGCTCGCTTCACGGCGCGCGGCGCGACACTGCGGACGGTGCCGGCCTCGGACCTCGCCGCGACCTGCCGAGCGCTGGAGCGCGCGGCTCGCGTCGCGGCCTGAGTCAGCCGCGCCGCTTGAGGTCCCGACCGATCACGAGCCGCTGGATCTGGTTCGTGCCCTCGAAGATCTGCATGACCTTCGTCTCGCGCATGTAGCGCTCGACCGGGAAGTCGCGCGTGTAGCCGGCTCCGCCGAGCACCTGCACGGCGTCGGTGGTCACCTTCATGGCGTTGTCGGTGGCGACGAGCTTGGCGATCGAGGCCTGCCGCGAGAAGGGTCGCCCGGCGTCCTTCAGGCGTGCCGCGGCCAGGTACGTGGCGCGCGCGCTCTCCACCGCGGCGGCCATGTCGGCGAGCAGGAAGTTCAGCCCCTGGTGGTCGATGATCGGCACGCCGAAGGCCTCACGCTCCTTGGCGTAGGCGACCGCGGCGTCGAGGGCACCCTGGGCGACCCCGGTCGCCACCGCGGCGATGCCCAGTCGACCCGAGTCCAGCCCGGCGAGCGCGATGGCGAGCCCCTGCCCCTCGTCGCCGAGTCGCCGCTCCACCGGGATGCGCACATCGTCGAAGACCATCGTCGCGGTGGTCGAGCCCATCAGTCCCATCTTGTCCTCGGGAGCGTCGGCGCTCAGCCCCTCGGCGTCGGCCGGGACGAGGAAGCAGGTGATGCCGGCCTCGGCGCGGGCCATGACCTTGTAGTAGTCGGCCTGACCGCCGTGAGTGGTCCAGGCCTTCGCCCCGCGGATGACGTACTCGTCGCCCTCACGGCGGGCCGTGGTCCGCATCGCCGCCGGGTCCGATCCGGCGTGGGCCTCCGACAGGCAGTAGGCGCCGAGCAGCTCGCCGCCGAGCATCTCGGGCAGCCAGCGACGCTTCTGCTCCTCGGTGCCGGCGTGATCGAGGCCGAAGCAGCTCAGCACATGCACGCTCGTGCCGACCCCGACGCTCGCCCACACCGTCGCGATCTCCTCCACCACCTGCAGGTAGACCTCGTACGGCTGCCCTCCGCCCCCGTACTCCGGCTCGTACGGCAGACCGAGCAGACCGGCCCGACCGAGCGTGCGGAACACCTCGCGTGGGAACGTGCCCGTCCGCTCGGCGTCGTCGACCCGCGGCCGCATCTGCTCGTCGACGATCCGACGGGTCAGCTCGATCAGCTCGTGGGCCTCCTCGGTGGGCAGCAGGCGCTCGACGGGCACGACGTCCTCCTCAGGTCGGTGTGGTTCCAGCATGGACCACCGGCCGGATGATTGGATCGGGGCATGGACATCAGCGGAGCATCAGCCATCGTCACCGGCGGCGCCTCGGGCATCGGGGCCGCCGTCGTCCGCCGGCTCGCCGACCGGGGCGCCCGCGTCGTGGTCGCCGACCTGCAGGACGACGCCGGACGCGCCCTCGCCGAGGAGGTGGGCGGCGTCTTCATCCACGTCGACGTGACCGACACCGAGCAGATCACGACCGCCGTCGAGGCGGCCGAGGAGCTCGCGCCACTGCGGGTGCTGGTCAACTCGGCCGGCATCGGCTGGGCCCAGCGCACCGTCGGCCGGGACGGCTCGTTCGACTCGGCACACGACCTGGACGCCTACAAGAAGGTCATCGCGATCAACCTCATCGGCACGTTCGACGCGACTCGCCTCGCGGCGACGGCGATGAGCCGCACCGAGCCGCTGGAGTCCGGCGAGCGCGGCGCGATCTGCAACATCGCCTCGGTGGCGGCCTTCGACGGCCAGATCGGCCAGGCCGCCTATTCGTCCTCCAAGGGCGGCATCGTCGGCATGACGCTGCCGGTGGCCCGGGATCTGGCCGCGATCGGCGTGCGGGTCAACACCGTCGCCCCCGGGTTGATCGACACGCCGATCTACGGCGAGGGCGAGGCGGCCGAGCAGTTCAAGGCCAAGCTCGGCGAGTCGGTGAACTTCCCCAAGCGCCTGGGCCGACCGGACGAGCTGGCCAGCATGGTCGTCGAGTGCCTGACGAACTCGTACATGAACGGCGAGACGGTGCGCGTCGACGGCGCGATCCGGATGCCTCCCAAGTAGTCGACTCGACGAGCGGACGCGCACCTGGCCGGGCAGGATGGTCGCGTGCGCGCTCTGCTGCTGATCGATCTGCAAGAGGACTTCTTCGATCCTCCGCCGCTGGCGGAGCGTCGGGCCGAGATCGCCGCGGGCGTCCGGCGCTGGGTCGACTGGGCCCGCTCCCGGAGTCTGCCGGTGATCGAGGTGCGCACCGTGCTTCCCGACGACCGCACGACGTGGGCGCTCAACATGCGTGAGGACGACCAGCCGGTCGTGCTGGAGGGGACGCCGGGTGCGGAGCGGATCGCCGAGCTGGACTTCGTGCCCGACCTGGAGATCCTCAAGCGACGCGACGACGCCTTCCACGGCACCGACCTGCTCGATCGGCTGCACGCCCTGGGGGTCGACGAGCTGGTGATCGGCGGGGTCGCCACCGAGGCGTGCATCGCCATGACCGCAGCGTCGGCCTACGCCCACGACCTGAAGGTCTCGATCGCGGACGGCGCCGTCGGATCGCCCGACGCCGAGGCGCACCGTCAGGCGCTCGGCTGGCTGGAGCAGCAGTACCGCCAGCGGGTCGTGCACCCCACCGACCTGGACTGAGCCTCAGTCGTCGTCCGGGCCCCCGGTCCCCGGATCGTCCGGGACGGGCAGGTCCGGGACGCCCTCGGGACCCTCGATCCCCGGCACCGTCGGCGACCCGGACTCCTGCTCGTCCCCGCCGGGCTCGTCGGTCCGGTCGTGCTTCGGGTCCACGCTGCGTCCACCGGCCATGGTCTGTCCTCCTGTCCGCCGCAGGAGCACCAGTGCCCCGCGGTCATGGTCACGGATCTCGATCGTCGTCAGGCCCGAGTCCGCCGCGGTCGGGGCGAGTCGCGCCGCCTGCTCGCGGTCGGCGACCTGAAGCACGGCCGCGCCGCGGGCCTGCAGGTGCCGGCCGATGATCGTCACGCACTCGCGCGCCAGATCGAGTCCGTCCGGTCCGCCGTCGATCGCGGTCCGCGGATCGGCCGGGAACCGGTCGACCCCGTCGCTGGGGACCCACGGCGGGTCGGCGATGATCACCGCGAATCGCTCCTGCGGTGCGAGCATGTCGCCCATCCGTCCGTGGCGCACCTCGGCGGGCACACCGCACCGTCGGGCGTTGCGCACCGCCCAGGCGCAGGCGTGCACGCTCGCGTCGACCTGCACGAGCGCTCGCCCGGTCCCGTGCACGGCGAGGAGACCGATGTGACCGGCGCCGGCGCACAGCTCCAGCACCGGACCGTCGGGAGCGGTCGCGAGCAGCTCACGCGCCCAGTGCGACTGGGCCGCCGTCCACGGCCGTGGCGTCAGGACGGTGTCGTCGTACTCGATCGGCAGACCGTCGAAGTCGATCGTCTCGCCGGCCAGGT
>JAJUII010000141.1 GCA_029265505.1 Aeromicrobium choanae | reverse complement strand
TAGTTGCGGCAGCGCCATCGGCCCGAGGTCCTTCTCCAGGTGGCGCTCCAGGGCCTCGCGGATCGTCTCGTGGTAGAGCACCCGTCCGGAGACCATGGCCCGTGAGATGCGTCCTTCCGGGGTGGCCCGCAGCAGGAGCCCCACGCTCTGAAGCTCGCCGCGCTCGCCGAGCTTCACGGGTAGCGCATCGATGTACAGCATCGGTACCTTGCGGCGCACCCAGTCCAGGTCCTCGGGTGAGAGCCAGGGGCCCAGGTCGTCGCTCGCGATGTCACTCACCTTTCGTTTGTACCGTGGCGGGACCGTCGATGCGAGACGGCTGGCCGTGAGCACACGGCCGGTGAGTGTGCGACGAGCCCGGACAGGGGACTGCCCCGGCCGTCGCACCTGCGGCCGGGGCAGTCCTGGGGACGGTCTGCTGCCGTGGAGGGCGGCACCAGACCGGGTCTGGTCAGTCGTTTTCGACGCGGATGACGTCGCCGGTGGCGATGTCCAGGTAGACCTCGACGTCGTCGGTGAACGCGACCTCCCACGCGTAGGAGCCGTTCTCCTCGCTGATCGAGACGTCGTCGATGGGATTGGTCCCGCCGTACTCGGCGATGGCGGCGCGGACGGCGTCGGCCAGCGTGTAGTCGCCAGCGGCCTCGAGGCCCGCGCGGTCGTCGGAGTCGAGGTCGGACTCGCGGTCGGAGGAGAGGACTTCGGTGCCGTCCGCGGAGACGTGCACCTCGATGTCGTCGTCCCCGACGGCCACGTGCACTTCCCAGCGGTCGTCATCGTCGTCGACCTCGAAGGCCGGGGCGCCGTCATGCTCCGCGACGGCCAAGTCGATGGCGGCGAGGACGCCCTCGTACTCGGCGGGGACGTCGCCGTCGCCGGGCTCGCTCTCGGGGCCGGCATCGTCCGTCGGCTCGCCGCCGTCGGGACCAGTCTCCTCGGGGGCACCCGTGACGGTGGGTGGCTCGACGTCGGCAGGGGTGGGATCGCCGTCGTCGGAGCAGGCCGTGGCGAGAAGGAGTGCGGCGGCGCCGGCGAGGGCGAGGCCGGTGCGGCGGGTGGTGCTGCGTGCGCTCATGGTTCCACTGTGCGCGGTCGTGGGGCGGTTCGCTAGCTGTGCGGCCTTGGATGAGGAGACTCTCACCGGGGCCTCATCGTGGTCTCATCCAGGGCGGTTCGGCACGGCGGTTTCGGGAGTCTCACCGAGGGCCCGGTGGCTCCTGCGCTTCGAACAGCTCGTCCCACGGGACGTCGAGCCGGGTGGCGATGGCGAGGGCGAGATCCTCCTCGACCGTCTGCAGGCGTCCGTTCTCGATTTGCCAGATCGCCGCCTGAGAGCGACGTACCAGATAGGCGAGGTCGCGCTGGCTGAGGTGCCGTTGACGCCGCCAACGGCGAATCCGGCCCGGGTCCTTGACCCTCATGACGGCCTCCTCATCAGCGCACGTCCTGCTGAGCCGCTCCTCCGGATCGGTGCGCCCGGAGAAGGGCGAGTGGGCGATGGCAAACGCAGTGTACCGCGATTCGAACAACTTGTCACGGTGACAACCGCATTTCACCCGTCTGACCTGCCATGATGTCCGTGGCACTTGTCGCGGGAAAAGGCGCCGGGTGTGGGATGACGACGACCGGATGGAGAGCCTCAGGGCCGTGAACGAACCTCGGACGCTTCGCGATCTCGTGCTCGACGCCCGGCAGGCGCGTGCCACGTCGAACCGTCAGTTGGCGCTCGCGGCGCAGCGGGCGGGCTTCAAGATCGTCGACACCACGTTGAACGGCATCGCCAACGGCACCTACAAGGCTCGGCCCACCTCGGAGACCATCCGGGCCATCGCCTGGCTGGCCGACGTCGACGAGGAGGTCGCCTTCGCGGCCGCGGGCGTGCCGGTGCCGGGTCCGCCCTTCGCCGAAGAGCTGCCGCCCGGCGTCGACCACCTCTCCAAGAGGTCCAGGCGTGCGGCGATCGAGGTCCTGCGTGCCCTGGTCGAGGCGGAACGTGGGCAGGCCGGCACCGAAGCCGGGGGAGCGGGGCGCGACGACGGCGCTGAAGCGGAGCCCGCACCACCGGCGCGGCTCGCCGCGGCGCGGGAGCTCGGCGAGCCGTCGGCCGGCGAGCGCCTGCGCGACGAACAGGACCGCGACGCCGAGGTCGGTGAGGACCCGGGACGGCGCTGAGCCGTCCACAGGCAGGGGCGATCTGCCTGGCGGCGGAGCGGCGCCGTCCTACGCTGCGGAAGCATGTGGCATCCCTGGCGCGAGTTGCGGCGGCTGGACCACGTCCGCCTCTGGTGGCCTGAGTTGCCTACGGGGGTCCGCGGCCTGACAGACGGCGAGCGGATCTGGCTCGACCGGCGCCAGCTCCAGGCCGAGAGGCGCTCGACCCTCGCCCACGAGTTAGAGCACATTGCCCGGGGGCATGACGGCTGCGTCGGGCCCAAAGAAGAGCGGCAGGTGCGCCAGGCGGCGGCGCGGCGCCTGATCCCGCTCGACCGGCTCGCCGACGTCGTCGCCTGGACGGAGCACCCTGCCGAGGCGGCGGAGGAGCTGTGGGTCGACCTGGACACGCTCATGGCGCGTCTCGAGGGTCTCACCGGTCAGGAGCGCGCCGTCATCGCGAGCGTGCGTCGCCAAGCCGGCTGATCGCCGGCGGCGTCATGAGCGCGCGAGGGGGGGGGAACTGACCTCGACCCCCTGCCGCGTAAAGTCAGCGATTCAGGGCCTTGGAAGACGAGGGGACGGCGTTGGCGGATGGCGTGCTAGGCGGGGGCGACGACGTCGAGGCCGTGGGCTCTGGCTGCTTCAGTGAGCCGGGTGTCGTAGGTCAGGATCGCGTCCGCGTCGAGGTGGAGCGCACCTGCGAGGTGGAGCGCGTCGAGGCTGCGTAGGCCGCTCTGCGGGTACAGGCCCGCGTCGCGGTAGTGGTCCCTGGTGAGCGGGGTGAGGGTGACGCCGTCGAGGATCGTGGTGATCAGCACCTGGTCGATGCGATGACGGATGCCGATACGACGCAGCTCGGTCTCGAGGAGGTCGCTGGAGACGACGGTGGGACCGGTGTCGAGATAAGAGCGCAGCGCGTCGGACTCGTCTTCGGTGCTGAGGAGCTTCACAGCCGCGGAGGTGTCCAGGTAGATCAGCGGCGTGCTGGTCGAGATCACCATCGGTCTTCGCGTTCCTCGTCGAGGACTGCGGTCACCGATTCCTCGAGGGCGATCTTCGGCAGTGCCGACCACCCCCCGTTTCGTCGTGCCGCCCGCGACACCGGGAACGGGAAGGCCGGCGTGGCGACGGGAGAAAGGTGCGCGACCACGACCCCATGGTTGGTGACCTCGAAGGCCTCGCCATCGGCGACACGGCGAAGCACCTCCGCTGACTGGTTGCGGAGCTCGCGGTGGCTGATCGTCGGCATACCTCAAACGTAGCACGCCCCGTAGCACGCCCGTCCCCCACGAAGTGAGTGATGTTGTCACCCAGAACCTCTTCCTCAGGCGTGGGCGACAACATCGCTCGTGCGTGCGCGAGGGGGGACTTGAACCCCCACGTCCGAAGACACAGGAACCTAAATCCTGCGCGTCTGCCAGTTCCGCCACTCGGGCTCGCGGGCCAGCGTAATCGCGCTGGCCCGCCACCCCGGGGAGATCAGGCGCCGAGCTTCTCCCGCAGGCGGGCCACGTGGCCGGTCGCCTTGACGTTGTACTGCGCCAGCTCCACGGCGCCGTCCTTGCCGACGACGACCGTCGAGCGGATCACCCCGACGTACGTCTTGCCGTAGTTCTTCTTCTCGCCCCACGCCCCGTACGCCTCGAGCACCTCATGCGCGGTGTCGGAGGCGAGGGGGAACGTCAGGGCCTGTTCGGAGACGAACGCATCGAGCTTCTCCACCGGGTCCGGCGAGATGCCGACGACGGCGTAGCCTGCCGCGGTCAGCGACGCGAGCGAGTCGCGGAAGTCGCAGGCCTCCGTGGTGCAGCCCGGCGTACTGGCCGCCGGGTAGAAGTAGACGATCACGCCCTTCTCGGCCTCGGCTCGCAGCTCGGCGAGCGAGACGCTGCCGCCGCCGGCGGTCGGCAGGGTGAAGTCGGGTGCGGGGTCACCGGTGTCGAGTCGTGGCATGAGGTCATCTTCGCAGACTCGGTGCGCCGGGCCGGCCTGTCAGAGCAGGCTCTCGCGCCAGCTCCGGTACATGGCCTCGGCCTCTACGAAGGCCGACGGGCTGATCCAGGCCAGGGGATGCGCGGGAGCGATCAACGGCCGGCCATCGGCGTCGCGCCCGGCGACCGAGCCGGTGATGAGCTGGGCGACGGCGTCGCCGGAGACGAGATGGGCGCGCCGGGCGAGCTGGCGCGCCATCCATGTGGCGGTGCTGTCGAGCCACCATGGCTCGGCGAGGAGCGAGCATGCGGGGACGCCAGGGAGCCGGTAGCCGCTCTCCGGATCACGGGGTCCGGGATCCTCAGCCCGCGGCCCGATCCGGAGGTAGAGCTCGCCAGTGGTCTGGGCGATGCGAGTGATCTTGCCGACAGAGTCGAGGGTCGGCAGTTCGGCGAGCGGAGGGGGCCCCTCAGACGAGGGGTCGTGGGCGACAGCGTCGGGCAAAGGTTGCTCCAGCGTTCCGGTGCGCAGGCGCACTGGTGTGGGACCGCCGGGGGCAGGAGCGGCTGGACGAGCCGTCGGGTGCTCAGGACGGCGTCTCGCACGTTAGCGCTGGTCAGAGCACTCAGCAAGGAGCCGCACCGCGCAGGGGAAAGGTCACAGTCGAAGCCCCATGTGCACGATCGCCTCGGACAGGTCGCGCACCTTGACGTTGTGACGCCGTGCGTGGTTGCGGATCAGCTCGAACGCCTGGCCGATGCTCATCCCCCGGGACTCGGCGATGATCCCCTTGGCCTGCTCGATCACCACACGGGAGTCGAGAGCGTGACTGAGCTGGTCATTGAGCTCGAGCTGCTGGTGGTGGGTGGAGGCGTTGATCAGGTAGCCGGTGGCCATGTCCGCCATCAGGCCGGCTGCGGCGACGTCGTCTTCCGGCCACTCACGCTCTTCCGCGTAGAGAGTCAGGGTGCCGAACGCGTCGGTGTCGAGCGCCAGGGGAAGGCAGGCGAGCGCGGAGGTACCCGTGCTGCGGGCGGCTTCGACGTAACCCGGCCATTGGTCCCGGTGCTCCTCCAGATCCGGGATCAGCGCCACGCGGGACTCGTGGAACGCCTCGACGCACGGCCCGGTCTGGTGCATCTCCTGGTATTTCTCGAGTGCCACGAGGTGCGCGGGGATCGCGGTGACCATCTGGAGCTGTCCGTCGTTGGCCAGCGACACGCCGGCGCCGCTCAGGTGGAGCACGTCCGCGACCCGGATCGCCAGGTCATTGAGCACCGCATCGACGTCGTAGGGGCGTACAAGTGTGCGCACGAACTCCGACAGGGTCTGGACGAACAGCTTGTGGTCGTGCAACGGGCACCTCTCCGGTGATGGGCTTCGATGTGCCGATTGTGCGCCTGGAGAGATGACGTCGCAGGTCGAGACCGTGTGGTGGGCTCTCGGCGTCGCGCGGTAGCTTCCGTTGGCGGACATCGAGGATGGGAGCCGACGAGGTGGAGACAGCAGCCGATGCGAAGGAGACGGTGCTCGAGTTCATCCTGCTGAAGTTCGACGAGCTGGTGGCCCTCGTCTCGGCGATGGATGACGAGCGCGCCAACGCGGAGCTGCCGGTCGACGGCAGCAACTCCACCGTGCAGCTTCTCGTCCACTGCTGCGGGATGCTGCGCCGCTGGTCCTCATCGGTGAACCTCGGCGTCGAGGTGCCCCGCGACCGTGAGGCGGAGTTCACCGCCGTCATGCCTGTGGCGCAGGCACTGGAGCTGGCTGCGCGGACGCGGGCGGCGTTCGTCGAGGACATCCAGCAGACCGACCTTGCCGCCGCTCCGGCCGCGGTGCCGGCTGGACGGGAGACGTTCTGGACCGCCACGTGCCACGGTGTGCTGCTGCACGTGCTCGAGGAGCTGGCGCAGCATCTGGGGCACGCGGAGATCGCGCGTGACGTGCTGGCCGCTGGCGGCCGTGACCGGAGTGAGTGAGGGCCGGAGCCACCGGCCCGCAAGCGGCTGACGGATCAGAGCTCGAAGATCCTGATCCCGAGCGCGTGAGTGACGCCGTCAACCCCCTCGACGCGGGTCATGCCGTCGAGCATGGCGCGCGGCTCCATGTGGTCCCCGAGCTCGGCGAGGTAGGCCTCGTGCGCCTCCAGTGACCGCACGGCGCGCTCGAAGGGCTCGCCGGATATGTCCACGAGGTGATTCGGCTCGGTGCCCGTGACCAGCAGCCGAGACGTGCCCCACGCCTCCAGGCCGTCGTCACGTAGCTCGGGGAAGACCCACGGGTTGTCGGCGTCGCGCACGGCGTCGACGGTGGCCAGTCCGGCTGCGCGGTGGTCCGCATGGTTCAGTCCCCACGCCACCTCCAGCTCCCACGTGGGCACGAGGACGGCGTCGGGGCGGAACTCCCTGATGCGCCGGGCGATCCTGCGGCGGGCCTCCAGCGAGGCCTCCAGCGCGCCGTCGGGAAGGTCGAGGATCACGAGGTCCTCCACGCCCACGGCCTCGCATGCTGCGCGCTGCTCGGCCGCCCGTAGCGGTGCCACCTCCTGCGGTGGGCGACTCCGCATCCCGGCCTCGCCCGCGGTCAGGAGCAGGTAGGAGACGGTGACGTCACGGGACGTCCAGCGCGCCACGGCCGCCGACGCGCCGTACTCGAGGTCGTCC
>JAJUII010000224.1 GCA_029265505.1 Aeromicrobium choanae | reverse complement strand
GTCGCCGCCGCGCGCCGCTCGTGGACGACGGCGTGCTCGGCGCAGAACTCCGTGATCCAGGCGAACCCGTCGCGGTTGGCCCGGGCGTACGCGCGCACCGCGTCGAGCGAGTGATTCTCCAGCAGGCTCGAGTACCTGACCCCCTGCAGGAGCGAGATCTTCGCCGAGCTGCGCCCGGTCGATCCGCTGCCGAACCCGCACGCCTCGACGACGCACACCGCCCGACCCGCGCGGGCCAGCAGCACGGCCGTGGTCAGCCCGACGATCCCGCCACCGATGACCAGGTCGTCACAGTCGCTCGGCAGCGTGTCGTCGCCGACGACGGCGGGCACGGTCCACAGCGCGGGCGCGGTCACGCGTCCGCCCCGGCGGCGTCGGCGTCAGGCTCGTCGGCCTCGGTCGCCGGGTCGTCGGCGTCGGGTCCCTCGGGTGGCGCCTGGGGATGCGGCGTGCTCATGATGAACCTCCTGGGTCGGTCGTCTCGGGGGTACCCGGTCCGGAGCGCGCCATGCATGACCCCGCCCGAGTCGGGTACGTCCGGAGCGAGTCGGTTCTCGAGGGAGGAACGTGGATGACGACAGTGGTGATGACCGAGGCGGGTCCCGAGACGGGGCTGCCACGCGCACGCGGTGAGCTGAGCGACGCCGTGATGCGCGCCCTGACCGGCGCGCTGCCGTGGTCCCGGCTGGTCGAGGTGACGGCGACCGACGACGAGGACGCCCTGCTGACGCTGTGGATCGCCCATGAGCTCCACCACCGCGGACTGCCCCGGTTCGCCGACGCGGAGTGGACTCCCGAGCTGGTCGTCGTGCGGCGTCGTCTCGAGGGGGAGCTGGAGCAGCGGCTGCGCGCCCGGGCCGAGGGCCACCAGCCCGAGTCGGCGACGCCCGACGCGCTGCTGGACTTCGTGCGGCAGGACGCCGGTCCCTCGCTCTCGGCGTACGTGCAGCGCTCGGCCACGCGCGAGCAGGTGCTCGAGCTGCTGTGGCTCCGGTCGATCTACCACCTCAAGGAAGCCGATCCGACCACTTGGACCCTGCCCCGGCTGCCCGGACCGGCCCGGGCGGCGCTCGCCGAGCTGCAGTACGACGAGTACGGCGGCGGTCGTCCGGCCCGCCTGCACGCCGAGCTGTTCGCCCGCGGACTGCGCGCCTGCGGCCTCGACGCACGAGAGAACGCCGCCATCGACGACGTGCCGGTCGAGGTGCTCGAGATGAACGTGACGTTGACGATGTTCGGCCTGCAGCGCCGACTCGCCGCCGCGTCGATCGGTCACCTCGTCGCCTTCGAGGCGTCGAGCTCGGCGCCGAGCCGTCGGATGGCCCGGGGGCTGCGCCGACTGGGACTCCCGGAGGAGATCGCCGCCTACTACGACGAGCACGTCGAGGCCGACGCCGTCCATGAGCAGACCGCGGCGCGCTTCATCGCCGGGGCGATGCTCCGGGCCGACCCGACGGTCGCCGACGACCTGGCGTTCGGCGCCTTCACCTGTCTGGACCTGGAGCGCCGGTTCGCCGCATCGATGTTCCGCCGTTGGGGGGTCCGGCCATGAGCGATCACGTCGACCTGCACGTCTGTCCCAACGGGCCGCTCCTGATCCGCGGTGCCGTCGGCGTCCGCGCCCCCGACGGGACCGTCCACCGCACGGAGCGGCCGGTGAGCGCGGTGTGTCGATGCGGCAAGTCCGCGTCGCTGCCGTGGTGCGACGGCACCCACCAGTCACTCAGGACCCCGATCGACGAAGGAGAGCGACGATGACCGAGGACCTCGCCGGATTCCCGCCGCAGCAGCAGGATCCCCCCGGCCGCACCGACGCGATGGAGCCGGTCCCCGACCACGGGGAGGAGAGCTACGTCGGCTCGGACCGGCTGCAGGGGCGCAAGGCGCTCATCACCGGAGGTGACTCCGGCATCGGCCGCGCCGTGGCCATCGCCTACGCCCGTGAGGGCGCCGACGTCGCCTTCACGTACCTGCCGGAGGAGTCCGACGACGCGCGCGAGACGACCCGGCTGGTCGAGGAGGCGGGACGCGCCTGCGTCGCCATCGAGGCCGATCTGCGCGACAGCGCCACCTGCGACCGGGTCGTCGCCCGGGCCCACGAGGCTCTCGGGGGGCTGGACGTCCTGGTCAACAACGCCGGCTTCCAGATGGCTCGCGACGGCGGGCTGGAAGACATGGACGACGCCCGGCTGGAGCGGACGGTCACGACGAACCTGCTGGCGCTGTTGTGGCTGACCCGCGCCGCACTGGCCCACCTGGGCCCGGGGTCGAGCATCATCAACAACTCCTCGATCCAGGCCTACGAGCCCTCGACCAGTCTGTTGGACTACGCATCGACCAAGGCCGCGATCAACAACCTCACCGTCAATCTCGCCGCCGAGCTCGGACCGCGCGGGATCCGGGTGAACGCCGTCGCGCCGGGGCCGATCTGGACACCGCTGCAGCCGGCGACGCAGCCGGTGGAGAAACTCGAGCAGTTCGGCACGGACACCCCGCTGGGCCGTGCCGGGCAGCCGGCCGAGGTGGCCCCGGCGTTCGTCTTCCTCGCCTCGGAGGCCGACGCGTCCTACGTGTCGGGCACCGTCCTGGGCGTCACCGGCGGGAAGCCGGTCTTCTGATGGCGGCCGCCGACCTGGCCGGCGAGACGAT
>JAJUII010000004.1 GCA_029265505.1 Aeromicrobium choanae | reverse complement strand
CGAGACCGCTCGGGCGAACCTGTTCGCGGTCCACGACGACGGACTGCACACCCCGGCGCTCGACGGCCGACTGCTTCCCGGGACCGTGCGCGCTCGTGTCATCGAGGCGGCGATGGCGCTCCACATCCCGGTGTTCCAGCACCGGATGACGACCACCGACCTCGTCGCGGCATCGGAGGTCTTCGCCACCAACGCGATCCGCGGCGTCGTCCCCGTGCACGCCTGCGAAGGCGTCGGCTCCTGGTCCGTCGGTCCGGTCACCGCTCGGCTCACCGAGGCGCTGAGCACCGCGCTCCGCCCGGACGGATCCTTCGACGTCCGGCCCACCCCGACGCCGGAGCCGGCGCCCACCGAACCGTCGCCCGGACCGAGACGGCACGCGATCGGGCCGCTCGGCCGTCGCCTCCGCCGTCGGAGCCGCGGGTCTCGCCCGCGGGTCCTGTTCATCGACAACTACGACTCCTTCGTCTTCAACCTCGTCCAGTACGTGGGCGAACTGGGCGCGCAGACCGAGGTCGTCCGCAACGACGGAGCCGACGTCGCCGAGCTGCTCGACGGCGACTTCACGCACGTCGTCGTCTCGCCCGGACCCGGCGGCCCCGCCGACGCGGGGATCAGCGCGGAGGTCGTCCTGCGCTTCGGCCAGGCGCACGTTCCGGTGCTGGGGGTCTGCCTCGGCCACCAGGTGATCGCCCAGGTCCACGGTGCGACCGTCCGCCGCGCCGACCGCATCGTCCACGGGAAGGCGTCCCTCGTCCACCACGAGGGACGCGGCGTGTTCGCCGGACTGCCGTCCCCGTTCACGGCGGCGCGCTACCACTCCCTCGTCGTGGAGGATCTGCCCGACGTGCTCGAGGAGACCGCGCGCACCGGATCGGGCATCGTGATGGGCCTGCGGCATCGCAGCCTGCCGGTCGAGGGCGTGCAACTGCACCCGGAGTCCATCCTCACCGGTCACGGCCACGATCTGTTGGCCAACTTCCTGCGCCGGTGAACCCGCCGTGGTCGCCGACCGACGTGCCACACTGGGTCCGAGCCGGAGCTCCCGGCCCCGGACGAGTGGAGTCGTACCCGGTCAGCGACAAGACGGCCATCGAAGGAGGACGTCATGTCGTGGATCGTGTTGATCGTCTCGGGCCTGTTCGAGGCCGTGTGGGCGACCGCGCTGGGGCGCAGTGAGGGCTTCACCCGGCTCGGACCCTCGATCGTGTTCTTCGTCGCCCTGGTCATCAGCATGGGCGGCCTCGCCTGGGCGATGCGCGAGCTGCCGATCGGCACCTCCTACGCAGTGTGGGTCGGCATCGGCGCCACGGCGACGGTCGCCTACGCGATGGCGACCGGCGCCGAGTCGGTCTCGGTGGCGAAGATCGCTCTCATCGCCGGGCTCATCGGGTGCGTCGCCGGGCTGAAACTGCTGACCGACTGACTAGGCTGGGCGACGTGTACGAAAGCGTGATCCAGGACCTCATCGACGAGCTCGGTCGACTGCCGGGCATCGGACCGAAGAGCGCCCAGCGGATCGCCTTCCACCTGCTCGACTCCGAGGCCGAGGACGTCAAGCGGTTCGCCCAGGCCCTGATCGACGCCAAGACCAAGGTCGCCTTCTGCTCGATCTGCGGCAACGTCACCGTCGACACCACCTGCCGCATCTGCGCCGACCCGCGCCGCGACGAGACGGTCCTGTGTGTGGTGGAGGAGAGCAAGGACGTCATCGCGATCGAGCGGACGCGCGAGTTCCGCGGCCGCTACCACGTCCTGGGCGGAGCCATCAGCCCGATCGCGGGGATCGGCCCGGACCAGTTGCGGATCAAGGAGCTGCTCGGCCGGCTCCAGGACGGCACGGTCACCGAGGTCATCATCGCCACCGACCCGAACCTCGAGGGCGAGGCGACCGCGACCTATCTGATGCGCATGCTCGTGCCGCTCGGCCTCAAGGTCACCAAGCTGGCCAGCGGTCTTCCCGTCGGCGGCGACCTCGAGTACGCCGACGAGGTCACGCTCGGCCGCGCCTTCGAGGGCCGCACCGCCGTCGGCTGACCCCGTCGGTGCACGCGCCCGCGTCTCGGACAGCGGGAGGGGCCGGGGATCGGGTCGCGTAGACTGAGGCGGGCGCAGCGCCGCGTCACACGCCTGCGTAGGCAGAACTCCCAGAGCAAGGATTGTCCATGGGCATCGTCGTGCAGAAGTACGGCGGCTCGTCGGTGGCGGACGCCGCCAGCATCAAGCGAGTCGCCCAACGCATCGTGGCGACCAAGAAGGCCGGCCATGACGTGGTCGTCGTGGTCTCCGCGATGGGCGACACGACCGACGAGCTGATCGATCTGGCCAACGAGGTGTCGCCGCTTCCCCCGGGCCGCGAGCTCGACATGCTCCTGACCGCCGGCGAGCGCATCTCGATGGCGCTGCTGGCGATGGCGATCGAGACGCTGGGCCAGGAGGCCCGTAGCTTCACCGGATCCCAGGCCGGCGTCATCACCGACGACGTGCACGGCAAGGCCAAGATCATCGACGTCACCCCGGGTCGCCTCACCCAGGCGCTCGACGACGGCGCGATCGTCATCGTCGCCGGGTTCCAAGGCGTCTCGCAGACGACCAAGGACATCACGACGCTTGGCCGCGGCGGCTCGGACACCACCGCCGTCGCGCTGGCCTCCGCGCTCGGCGCCGACGTGTGCGAGATCTACACCGACGTCGACGGCATCTTCACCGCCGACCCGCGCATCGTGCCGTCGGCCAGCCGCATCCCGGCGCTCTCCTACGAGGAGACCTTGGAGATGGCGGCCAACGGCGCCAAGATCCTGCACCTGCGGTGCGTCGAGTACGCCCGCCGCAACTCCATGCCCATCCACGTGCGGTCCTCGTTCAGCGAGAAGAACGGCACGTGGGTCGTGGCCTCCGACGACGTCAGCAAGTACACGGAAGCAGGCAGTGCCATGTCGATGGAAGACGCCATCATCTCCGGGGTCGCTCATGACCGCAGCGAAGCGAAGATCACGGTCGTCGGCGTGCCCGACAAGGTCGGCTACGCCGCCGCGATCCTGCGTGCGCTCGGCGACGCGCGCATCAACATCGACATGATCGTGCAGAACGTGTCGGCGGCCGCGACGGCCAAGACCGACATCTCGTTCACGCTGCCGCATGCGGACGGCCAGACGGCGATGGCGGCGCTGGCGCGACTCAAGGACGAGATCGAGTTCGAGCGGCTGCAGTACGACGAGAGCATCGGCAAGGTCTCGATCATCGGCGCGGGCATGCGCTCGCAGCCGGGGATCACGGCGACCTTCTTCGAGGCACTCGCCGCCGCCGGCGTGAACATCGAGATGATCTCCACCTCGGAGATCCGCATCTCGGTGGTCGTCGCCGAGTCCCAGGTGGATGCGGCGGTCAACGCCGCCCACGAGGCGTTCGGTCTGGGCAGTGAGGACACCGAGGCCGTGGTCTACGGAGGTACCGGACGATGAAGCTCGGAGTCGTGGGCGCGACCGGTCAGGTCGGCGCCGTCATGCGTCGGCTGCTCGAGGAGCGTGACTTCCCGGCCGACGAGGTCCGGTTCTTCGCCTCGAGCCGCTCGGCGGGCAAGACCTTGCCCTTCCGCGGTCGACAGATCGTGGTCGAGGACACCGAGACGGCCGACCCGTCCGACCTGGACGTGGCGCTGTTCAGCGCGGGCGCGACGATGAGCCGGGTGCAGGCTCCTCGCTTCGCCGAGGCCGGTGTCACCGTCATCGACAACTCCTCGGCCTGGCGCAAGGACCCGAACATCCCGCTGGTCGTCAGCGAGGTCAATCCGCACGACATCCCGGCTGGCGACAGCCCGCGCGGGCGCGGCATCATCGCGAACCCGAACTGCACCACGATGGCCGCGATGCCGGTGCTCAAGCCTCTGCACGACGCGGCGGGCCTGGTGCGTCTGGTGGTCAGCACCTACCAGGCGGTGTCGGGCTCGGGCTTGGCCGGCGTGGAGGAACTGCACTCGCAGACCCGGGCCACGGTCGACAAGGCGGACGCGCTGACCCACGACGGGCACGCGATCGACTTCCCCGAGCCGGTGAAGTACGTCAAGCCGATCGCCTTCAACGTGGTCGCGATGGCCGGCTCGATCGTCGACGACGGCTCGGGCGAGACCGACGAGGAGCAGAAGCTGCGCCACGAGTCCCGCAAGATCCTGGGCATCCCGGATCTGCGCGTCGCGGGCACCTGCGTGCGGGTCCCGGTGTTCACCGGTCACTCCCTGTCGATCCACGCCGAGTTCGCGAACGACATCACCCCCGCCCGGGCCACCGAGATCCTCTCGACCGCCCCGGGCGTGCAGCTCGCCGACGTGCCGAACCCGCTGGACGCCGCCGGCGAGGACCCGAGCTTCGTCGGCCGGATTCGCCAGGACCAGTCGATCGAGGGGAACAAGGGCCTGGTGCTGTTCGTGACGGGCGACAACCTCCGCAAGGGGGCGGCGCTCAACACGATCCAGATCGCCGAGCTGCTCGTCTGACCGGGCCGGTCCGAGCCCCGAGTTCAGGACCTCTCGGCGAAGCCGACGAAGTCGTCGAGCACCTCGGGGTTCTGCAGCGCGCCCTTGGACGCCGCCTCGTCGACCGGGGTGCCGCGCAGGATCTTCTTGACCGGGACCTCGAGCTTCTTCCCCGACAGGGTGCGCGGCATGCCGCGCACCTGGTGGATCTCGTCCGGGACGTGGCGCGGTGACAGCTTCGTGCGCAGCTCGGACGCGATCCGGCGGGTGAGAGCCTCGTCGAGGGTGTGGCCCTCGGTGAGCGCGACGAACAGCAGCAGGCGCCCCGGACCTCCCTCGGGATCCTCCAGGTGCACCACGATGCTGTCGGCGATCTCGGGCAGGGACTCGACGACGGCGTAGAACTCCGACGTTCCCAGGCGGACGCCGCCACGGTTGAGGGTGGCGTCACTGCGGCCGGTGATGACGCACGAGCCGCGGTCGGTGATCGTGATCCAGTCGCCGTGACGCCACACGCCCGGGTAGTCCTCGAAGTACGAGGCGCGGTAGCGCGAGCCGTCCTCGTCGCCCCAGAACCCGACCGGCATCGACGGCATGGGCTGCTTGATGACGAGCTCGCCGAGCTGCCCGCGCACCGAGGCCCCCGCCTCGTCGAAGGCGTCGACGTCGGCGCCCAGCGCCCGACAGGAGATCTCACCGGCGTACACGGGGACCGTGGGCGCGCTCGCGACGAAGGCCGCGCAGGTGTCGGTGCCTCCCGAGACGGAGCACAGCTGGACCGACGGATCGAACTCGTCGTAGACCCACCGGAAGCCGGCCTCCGGAAGGGGCGCCCCCGTGGAGCCGATCGCGCGCAGCGCGGACAGGTCGGCCTCCCGGGCCGGATGCAGTCCCTCCTTGCGGCACTGGAGCAGGAACGGCGCGCTCGTGCCGAAGTAGGTGATGCCGAGCTCGCCGGCGAGCCGCCACAGCATGGCGAGGTCGGGGTGGGCGGGGTTGCCGTCGACCATGACGATCGTCGCGCCGACGCCGATCCCGGACACCAGGTAGTTCCACATCATCCAGCCGGTGGTGGAGAACCAGAAGAAGCGGTCGGTGGGGCCGAGGTCGCTCTGCAGGCTCAAGGCCTTGAGGTGCTCGATCGTGATGCCGCCGTGCCCGTGGACGATCGGCTTGGGCAGGCCGGTCGTGCCGGAGGAGAACAGCACGTAGAGCGGCGACGCGAACTCGAGTCGCTCGAACTCCAACGGCCCGGTCCGGGCGGTGAGCTCCGACCACCCGATGGCGCCCTCGGGCGGACTGGCGGCCGGGTCGAGGTAGGGCAGCCAGACCACGGTGCGCACGCTGGGCAGGGCGGCGTTGATCTCGCCGACCTGCTCGCGCCGGTCGATGCCCTTGTCGCCGTACCGGTAGCCGTCGACGGCCAGTAGCACGACCGGCTCGATCTGCCGCCAGCGGTCGATGACGCTCTGGGTGCCGAACTCGGGGGCGCAGGAGGAGAAGATCGCGCCGATGCTCGCCGCGGCGAGCATCAGGACGAGCGTCTCGGGGATGTTGGGGGCGTAGGCCGCCACCCGGTCACCCCGCCGGACCCCGAGGTCGAGCAGCCCACGGCGCGCCCTGGCCACCTGGTCGCGCAGCTCGGCGGCGGTCACCGTGACCTCGTCGCGGCTCTGCGACCGGGCGATGATCACGACGTCGTCGTCCGCGCGGCCGGGCATCCGCAGCATCGCCTCGGCGTAGTTGAGCGCCAGACGCGGGAACCAGACGGCTCCCGGCATCGACGCGTCCGCCAGCACCGGCTCGGGCTCGCCGTCGTGGGGCAGGTCCAGGCGTTCGAACCAGGCGCCCCAGAAGCCGGCCACGTCCTCGACGGACCAGCGCCACAGCGCCTCGTAGTCCGGAAGATCGATCCCTCGGGTCCGGCTCACCCACCGCGCGAACCGCTCGATCGCGGTGTCGCCGGTGAGCGGCGGGTTCCACAGCACATCGGCAGCCATGGACCGCAGTCTAGGTGTGCGCTCCGTCACAGCGGCGTCGGGCCGGAAATGGGCGAGACCCTCGGCCGGAGCCGAGGGTCTCGATGGTCGGGGTGACAGGATTTGAACCTGCGGCCTCATCGTCCCGAACGATGCGCGCTACCAAGCTGCGCCACACCCCGTGATGCAACCTTCGCGATTCTACCCGGTCAGGGTGAGGACTGTCGCCTCGGGTCGGCAGCAGAACCGAAATGGGGTGAACGGCGAGGTTCCACACCCCGCCGACACGTGCAGCCAGGACTCCCCGAAGCCGGCGACGCGGTGCCGGTGCAGGCCGTCGGCGCGGCCCGGCTCGAGGTCGCAGTTGGTGACCAGGGCGCCGACGCCGGGAATCTGCAGCTGTCCCCCGTGCGTGTGTCCGGCGAGGATGATCTCGTCCCCGGCCGCGGTGAACGCGTCCAGCACCCGCAGGTACGGGGCGTGCGCGACGCCGATCCGCAGGTCGGCGGTCGGGTCGGTGCTCGGGTCGCTCAGGTCGTCGTACCGCAGGTGCGGATCGTCGACACCACGGAACGCGATCCGGGTGCCGTTGACGGTCAGCTCGCCCCGAGCGTTGTTGAGGTCGAGCCACCCGCCCCGGCCCAGCTCCGATCGCAGCGTCTCGTACGGCAGGTCGCGGACGCGCTCCCAGTCGCCGCCGACGTCCACCCCCGTGCCGCCGCCGAGGTACGCCATCGGGTTCTTCAGCCGCGGGGAGAAGTAGTCGTTCGAGCCGAACACGAACACGCCGGGGACGTCGAGCAGGTCACCGAGCGCCTCGGTGAGCGGCGTCACCGAGGCCGCGTGCGCCAGGTTGTCGCCGGTGTTCACGACGAGGTCGGGCTCCAGCGAGGCGAGCGAACGCAGCCACCGCAGCTTGGGGGTCTGCGTGGGAACCAGGTGGATGTCCGACAGGTGCAGGACGCGGATCGGCTCGCTGCCCGGTGGCAGGACCGGTGCCGAGAGCTCGCGGACCACGAAGCGCCGGGTCGCCTCGACCCAGGAGTAGGCCAGCGTGCCGAGGCCGAGCGCCGCGGTCGCTCCCAGCAGTCGGCTCGGCTTCATGCGGCCAGCCTAGCGGCGGCGGGCGCCTGCGCGCCCCAGTGGGAGAATGGAGCCATGTCTGCTCTCAAGGACCGTCTCCGCGCCGATCTGAACGCCTCCCTCAAGGCGCGCGACTCCCTGCGCACGGCGGTGATCCGGATGGCGCTCACCGCGATCTCGAACGCGGAGGTCGCCGGCACCACGGCCCGCGAGCTGTCCGACGAGGACGTGATCTCGGTCTTGTCGTCCGAGGCGAAGAAGCGGCGGGAGGCGGCGGCCGCGTTCGACGACGGCGGCCGTCCCGAGCTCGCCGAGAAGGAGCGCGCCGAGGCCGAGATCCTGGCCGACTACCTGCCCGCCCAGCTCTCGGCCGAGGAGATCGCCGCGATCATCGACGAGGCGATCGAGCAGACCGGCGCCGCGGGCGAGGGCATGAAGGCCATGGGCAAGGTGATGGGCCTGGTGCAGTCCAAGACGAAGGGGCGTGCCGACGGCGCAGCCGTCGCCGCCGAGGTCAAGCGGCGGCTCGGCGCCTGACCCTCAGTCGCGATCCGGTCCGCCGCCGCGACGGTCGCCGCCGCGGCCCCGTCCGGACCTGCCCCGGTCGTCGTCATCGTCGCTCTTCTTCGCCGGCTTGGCGTACTCCAGCACGGTGGCGTCGAACGGCGCCGGGGTGAGGTTCTCCGCGATCGGCCCCATCGCGGCCTTCCACTGCGGGCCGGCCAGTGAGGAGCCGCCTGCCATGCCGAACGAGATCGGCACGCCCTTGAGCGTCGTGCCGACCAGTCCGGACGGCTGACCCTTGCTGTTGATGCCGGCGATCATCGAGGCCGCGGAGATCTCCGGCGTGTAACCGACGTACCAGACGGCCTTGGCGTCGTTGGTGGTACCGGTCTTGGCCGCCGACGGGATCGGCAGGCCGGTGCCGTTGTTGTAACCGAAGCCGCCCGGCTGCTGCAGTCCGACGAGGATCGCGTTGACCTTGGCCGCGGTCTCCTTGCTCATCACCCGCTTGCACTCGGGCTTGTACTTCTTGAGCGTCTTGCCGTTGCGGTCGAGGATCTCGCTGACCGGCTGCGGCTTGCAGTACAGGCCACCCGAGGCCGGCGTGGCGTACGCGGCGGCCATGTCCAGCGGGCTCACGTCGATCGGACCGAGCGTGAACGACGGGATGTAGCTTCCCGGGCTGCCCTTCTTGACGTCCGGCTCCTGGATCGGGATGCCCATCTTCTTGGCCATCGTGACCGTCTCGCAGAGACCGACTTCCTTCTCCAGCTGGGCGAAATAGGTGTTCACCGACTGGCGCAGACCGCGCACCATGTCGAAGGTGCCCGAGCCGGTCGAGTTTTTGACCTGCCAGGGCCCCGTTCCGTTGCCGTCGCAGTCGAAGTAGGCGCCGGTCGGGATGGTCATCGTCTGCGGCGAGGGATACGACTTGGAGGTCGGGATGCCCGCCTCGATCGCCGCCGCCGTGGTGAAGATCTTGAACGTCGATCCGGCCTGGAAGCCGTTCGAGTCGCCGAACTCCTTGGGCACGGAGTAGTTGATGAAGGACTCGCCCTTCTTCTTGTTGCGGCCCATGTCGCGCGACTGCCCCAGGGCGCGCACCTTGCCGGTGCCGGGCTCGACGAGAGCGAGCGAGCCGATCGCCTTGTCGGTCGCGCCGACGTACTTGTGCACGGCCTCGTTGACGTGGCCCTGCATCGTCAGGTCGATGTTCGACTTGATGGTCAGGCCACCCCGCTCGAGCATCGCCTGCCGCTCCTCGACGGTGTCGCCGAGCGCGGGCTCCTTGAGCAGGTAACGGCGGATGTAGTCGCACGAGAACGAGGCGACCGACTCGACGCAGCCGTTCGGGAACGACGTGATCTTCAGGCCGATCGGCGTGGCGCTGAGCTCCTCGGCCTCGGCACGCGAGATCTTGCCGAGACGGGCCATCACCGCGAGCACCGTGTTGCGGCGCTTCAGGGCCCGCTCGGGGTAGATCCGCGGGTTGTACTGCTCGGGGTTCTGGACCAGGCCGGCGAGCGTCGCCGCCTGGGCGGTGGTCAGCTTGTCGGGGCTGACCGAGAAGTAGTGGTAGGCCGCGGCGTTCACGCCGTAGGCGCCGTCGCCGAAGTAGGCGATGTTCAGGTAGTGCTCGAGGATCTCGTCCTTGTCGTACTTCTTCTCGTAGTTGATCGCCAGCTTCAGCTCGCGGATCTTGCGCGCGGTCGAGACCTCGGTCGCCGCGGCCCGCTGCTCCTTGGTCGTGGCCTGTTGGACGAGGGTCAGCTTGACCAACTGCTGGGTGATCGACGAGCCGCCCTGGGTGTCACCGTCGGCGGCGTTGTTGAGCAGCGCGCGCAGCGTGCCCTTGAGGTCGAGCGCCCCGTGCTCGTAGAAGCGGTAGTCCTCGATCGAGATGATCGCCTCGCGCATGATCGGGGCGATCTTGTCGAGCGGGACGTCCTGGCGGTTCTCCTGGTAGAAGTACGCGATGCGCTTGCCGTTCGAGGCCAGCACGCGCGTGGTCTGCGGGTTCGGCAGGTCCTGCAGCGCGAGCGGGAGGTCGATGATGTCCTTGCTGACCTTGCTCGTGGTGGAGGCCATGAAGGCCGTCCCCGGAATGAAGATGGCGGCGACGATCATGCCGGCCAGCGCCGACAACCAGGCGATGGACCCGATGGCCCCGAGCTTGGACGTCGGACGCGGTTCGCTCGCGGCGACCTTCTTGAAGGATCCGCCCATCTCGTGCCACGCCATGCCATGAGAATACGTGACCTCGGCAACGCATTTCGGCCCGCGGACGCGGCGGGGCGAGTGTGACCCGGGTGACTCATTGGGACTAGACAGGAACTACCCGGAGGTATCTGTCCGTTTACCTCCCGGCTTTCTAGGCTGAATCCCGCAGAAGAGGAACTTTTTCTCCGGTCGAGGGGGCCGGAGAAGTCTCGGGAAAGGTCTCTGCCATGTGGAACGAGAATTGGGCCCAGGAAGCCGCGTGTCTGGGCAAGTCGGACGATCTGTTCGTGAAGGGAGCCGAGCAGAACCGCGCCAAGCTCGTGTGCAACGGGTGCAGCGTCCGCGCCGAGTGTCTCGCCGAAGCTCTCGACAACCGCATCGAGTGGGGCGTCTGGGGTGGGATGACCGAGCGCGAGCGCCGCGCCCTGCTGCGTCGCAAGCCGCACATCAAGAGCTGGCGCAACGTCCTCGTTCCCGCAGCCGGCTGAGCTCAGGCGCGCTGCGGCGTGCCGAGATGATCCCCGATCCTTCGCAGACCGTCGAGGTCGTGCACATCCGTTTCGAGCGCCGGAACGGGCACGACCTCGACGTTTCTGTGTGCGGCCGAGAAACGGTCCCGGAGTCGGTTCTCCCGCTCGGCCAGACGCATCCGCTCGGCATGGACGTCGAGCAGTTCGGCGGTGCGACGCTCGGCCGCACGCCCCCTCGCCAGACGCGGCGCGGCCGACTCGGCGTCCGCGGCGCTGATTCCGGCCGCGCTCTCGTCGTGCACGCGATTGACGATCAGCCCCGCCAGCGGCATGTCGTCGGCCTCGAGGCGCTCGACGAAGTAGGCGGCCTCCCGCATCGCCGCCGGCTCAGGCACCGCCACCACGAAGAACGCGGTCCCCTCGGCCTGCAGGAGGGAGAACGTCGCCTCGGCCCGCTGCCGGAACCCCCCGAACAGGGTGTCGAACGCGGCGACGAAGGTCTGCATGTCACGCAGCACCTGGGCACCGAGCACCTTGTTCAGCGCGGCGGTCACGATCCCCAGACCGGCGGAGAACAGGCGTGCCGGCCCCTTGGCCGGAGCGAGGAGCAGCTTGATGAACCGCCCGTCCAGCAACGAGGACAGCCGCTCGGGCGCATCGAGGAAGTCCAGCGCGGACCGCGACGGGGGCGTGTCGACCACGATCAGGTCCCAGCGCCCCTCGGCGTGCAGCTGGCCGAGCTTCTCCATCGCCATGTACTCCTGGGTGCCGGCGAAGGAGCTGGACAGGGCGACGTAGAAGGGATTGGCCAGGATCTCGGCCGCCTTCTCCGGGGAGGCGTGGGCGATGACGACCTCGTCGAAGGTCGACTTCATGTCGAGCATCATCGCGTCGAGCGACCCGCCCGCCCCGGCGTCGATGCCCTGCACGGGCCGGGGCGTGTTGTCGAGCTCGACGAGTCCCAGCGACTGGGCGAGCCGGCGAGCCGGGTCGATCGTCAGCACGCACACCGTGCGCCCCTGCTCGGCGGCACGCAGGGCGAGCGCGGCGGCGGTGGTCGTCTTGCCAACCCCGCCCGCACCGCAGCACACGATGATCCGGGTCCGGCGGTCGGCGAGCATCGCGTCGACGTCGATCCGGTCCGGCTCGTGACGGGTCGAGATCCGACGCTCGACGTGGGGCCGCCGGTCGGACGGCGTGGTCGCCGCGCGGCGGGTCATCGGGCGTCCTCCAGTGGCGCGAGCGGCTCGGCGAGCTCCTGCAGCGCCCCCAGGTCGACGCCGGAGGTCAGCAGCGGCAGGCTGACGGACGGTCGCCCACAGTCCTCGATGATCGCGCGCTGCTCGTCCTGCAGACGCTGACGCTCGATGTGGCCGAGTCCCCCGGCGACGAGCGTGGGGGCCGCGGCGGACGGCAGTCCGACGTCCCGCAGCACCGGCGCCACGGTCTTCGCGGTCAGCCGCCCGTCCTGCAGGGCGTCGACGGTGTCCTGGGACAACAGCGACGGTCGCACCATGTTCACCAGGACGTAGCCGACCGGAAGGCCCGCGCCGGTCAGCTCCGCGATGCCGTCGAGCGTCTCCTGGACCGGCATCTCCTCGAGCACCGTCACCAGGTGCACCGCAGTCTGCGGGCCGCGCATCATGGCCATGATCGACTCGGACTGCGATCGGATCGGGCCGACCTTGGCCAGACCCGCGACGTCGTCGTTGACGCCGAGGAAGCGCGTGATGCGGCCGGTCGGCGGGGCGTCGACCACGACGGCGTCGTAGACGAAGGCCGAGGTCCTCTCGTCGCGTCGACGCGCGGCCTCGTAGACCTTGCCGGTCAGCAGCACGTCGCGGACTCCGGGGGCGATCGTGGTCGCGAAGTCGATGATCCCGAACTTGTCGAGGGCACGGCCGGCACGACCGAGCCGGTAGTACATCTGCAGGTACTCCAACAGCGCCGCCTCCGGATCGATCGCCAGCGCGTAGACGTGGCCACCCGCGTCACTGGTGGCGATCCGGCGCTCCTCGTAGGGCAGCGGCGGGACGTCGAACACCTGGGCGATGCCCTGACGGCCCTCGACCTCGCACAGCAGCACCTTGCGGCCGCGACCGGCGAGAGCGAGAGCGAGCGCCGCCGCGACGGTCGTCTTCCCGGTTCCTCCCTTGCCCGTCACGATGTGCAGAGGGGTCGAGTTGGCCACGATTCGAGCCTACCGACGGATCGGCCGATGCGTCCGTCGTCACGAGGCGACGCGTCCCGAGGGATACAGTCGGGCCATGACCAAGTGGGAATACCTGACCGCACCCGTGCTCGTCCACGCGACGAAGCAGATCCTGGACAACTTCGGATCCGATGGCTGGGAACTGGTCCAGATCGTCCCCGGCCCGAACCCGGAGAACCTGGTGGCGTACTTCAAGCGGCCGGTGGCCTGAGATGGGTACCGTCGCCGATCGGCTGGCCGCGCTCGGCCTGACCGTCCCGGAGGTGGCCGCGCCCGTCGCCTCCTACGTCCCCGCCGTGCGTTCGGGAGCCTTCGTGCACACCTCGGGCCAGCTGCCGTTCGTCGACGGCGCGCTGCCCGCCACCGGCAAGGTGGGGGCCGAGGTCTCCGCCGAGGAGGCCACCGAGCTGGCCCGCCGGTGCGCGCTCAACGTCATCGCGGCGATCGGGTCGGTGGTCGACCTCGACTCGGTCGTCCGGGTCGTCAAGCTCGGCGTCTACGTCGCCAGCGCGCCGGACTTCACCCGACAGCCGGCCGTCGCCAACGGCGCGAGCGAGCTGATGACCGCGGCGTTCGGCGACGCGGGGGCACACGCCCGCAGCGCCGTCGGTGTCGCCGTGCTGCCGCTGGACTCGCCGGTCGAGATCGACGCCGTCGTCGAAGTGAGGGACTGACGTGCTGGTCCCTGTTCCCCCGCTCCTGGCGGGGCGCCTCGAGGGCTGGGATCCGGATCACACCGTCCCGGCCAAGGACGCCGCCACGATCGCGGTCGTGCGCGACGGCGATCGTGGCCTGGAGGCATTCCTCATGCGCCGCAACTCCGGGATGGCGTTCGCGCCCGGCATGTACGTCTTCCCCGGCGGTCGGGTCGACGACGAGGACGGTGAGCCGCTCACCTGGATCGGGCCCCCACCTTCGGAGTGGGCACGTCGCTTCGGCTGCGACGACGGACTCGCGCGGCGCCTCGTGGTGGCCGCGGTCCGCGAGACCTTCGAGGAGACCGGCGTGCTGCTGGCCGGACCGGACGAGGACACCGTCGTCGGCGACACCACCGACTTGGACGACGCACGCGACGCCCTCGAGAACAAGGAGCTGACGTTCTCCCGGTTCCTGGCCGACCACGGCCTCGTCCTGCGCACCGACCTGCTCGGCGCGTGGGCTCACTGGATCACGCCGGCGTTCGAGCCGCGCCGCTACGACACCCGGTTCTTCGTCGCCGCGCTCCCCGAGGGCCAGCGGATCGACACCGTCAGCACCGAGGCGGACCGCTCACTGTGGGCACCGCTCGTCGACGTCCTGGCCCACGTGGATCGTGGCGAGGCCGCGATGCTGCCGCCGACGGCCGTCACCTGTCGTGAGCTGTCGTCGTTGTCCGCCTCGGAGGTACTCAAGGCCTCCGCCGACCGCGTCATCCGACCGATCGAGCCGAGGCCGGTCCTGGTGGACGGCGACTGGTGGCTCGACGTCGACCGTGAGGAGCACACATGACCGTCACGCCCGTCACCGATCGCGCCGCGTTCATCCTCGCTGACAACCCCGGCATCATGACGCTCGACGGCACGAACACGTGGATCCTGCGCGAACCGGGCGCCGAGCGGTCGGTGGTCGTCGATCCGGGTCCCGACCTGCCCGAGCACGTCGACGCGATCGTCGAGGCGGCCGGCGAGGTCGCCCTCGTGCTGTTCACCCACCACCACTGGGACCACACCGACGCGCGCGAGCGCATCGTCAAGGCGACCGGCGCCCCGTGCCGAGCGGTCTCCGACCAGCACACCCACGATGCCGAGACCCTCCGCGACGGCGAGACGATCGAGGTCGACGGACTGCAGCTCGAGGTCGTGACGGCTCCCGGGCACACGCGCGACTCGGTCGCCTTCCTGCTGCCCCAGGATCGCGCACTGCTCACCGGGGACACGGTGCTCGGCCGCGGCACCACGGTGGTCGCCCACCCGGACGGCGCCCTGGGTCCCTACCTGGAGTCGCTGCGTCGCTTCCGCTCGCTCGTCGAGGACGGCCGGGTCACGACGCTGCTGCCCGGGCACGGCCCGGTCGTCGACGACGCCGCGGGGGTCCTGGACTACTACCTGACCCACCGCGAGGAACGCCTCGACCAGGTGCGACGTGCCCTCGACGCCGGCGCGACGACGGCACGCGAGGTGGTCGAGATCGTCTACGCCGACGTGGATCCGGTGCTGTGGGACGCGGCCGAGGCGTCGGTGCGAGCCCAACTGGACCACCTGCGCGGCTGACCCGCAGAACACGAACGCGCCTCCCGGATCCGTCCGGGAGGCGCGTTCACGTTCAGGTGACCGTCGTGCAGCTCAGCGCGACCGGCGCTTGAGCCGCTCCAGATCGAGGATGATGACCGATCGAGGCTCGAGCCGGATCCAGCCGCGCGAGGCGAAGTCCGCGAGCGCCTTGTTGACCGTCTCGCGGGAGGCGCCGACGAGCTGCGCGAGCTCCTCCTGCGTCAGGTCGTGATTGACGTGGATGCCGTCGTCGGCCTGACGGCCGAACCGCGAGGCGAGGTCGAGCAGCGCCTTCGAGACGCGGCCCGGGACGTCGGAGAACACCAGGTCGCCCACGACCTCGTTCGTCCGACGCAGTCGGCCGGCGAGCTGGTTCAGCAGCGCGTAGGCGACGTCCGGATGGGACCGGATGACCGGGTTGAGGGCGCTGTGGCCCAGACTGCGCATCTCGACGTCGGTGACCGCCGTCGCGGTGGCCGAGCGGGGGCCCGGGTCGAAGAACGACAGCTCGCCGAACATCTGGCCGGGGCCGAGGATGGCGATGAGGTTCTCCCGGCCGTCGATCGAGCGGCGGCCCAGCTTGATCTTGCCCTCGATGACGACGTAGAGCTGATCGCCCTCGTCCCCCTCGGCGAACAGGATCTCTCCGCGGCGCAGGGTCACCGTGGACATCGAGGCCTCCAGGGCGCCCGAGGCGTCTTCGTCGAGGCCGTTGAACAGGGGTGCTTGGCGCAGTACGTCTTCGGTCACGAGGCCAGTTTCCCACATGCAAGCCAGATCACACTCGACATGGCCCCGGTGAGCGTGTGACGAACCCGGATACGGTGGAGCCGTGCCTGACGGATCGAGCCTCGCGGGCGGTCGCCCGCCCACGTCGCTGGTCCGTCGTGCGCGCAAGATCAACCGCGTTCTCGCCGAGACCTACCCCGACGCGCACTGCGAGCTGGACTTCGCCGATCCCTTCCAGCTCCTGATCGCCACCGTCCTGTCGGCGCAGACCACGGACCGACGCGTCAACGCGGTGACCCCGGCGCTGTTCGCCGCCTACCCCGACGCCGCGGCGCTCGCCGCCGCCGACCGTGCCGACGTCGAGGCGATCATCCGCCCGACCGGCTTCTTCCGCGCCAAGACCGAGAGCATCATGGCGCTCTCGGCGAACCTCGTCGAACGATTCGACGGCGAGGTGCCCGGGCGCCTGGAGGATCTCGTGACGCTGCCCGGCGTCGGCCGCAAGACCGCCAACGTCGTCCTGGGCAATGCGTTCGGCGTCCCCGGCATCACGGTCGACACCCACTTCGCCCGGCTCGTCCGCCGATTCGGCTGGGTGGACGAGGCCACCGCGAAGGACCCGGTCAAGACCGAGCACGCGGTCGGCGCGCTGTTCCCGCGCAAGGACTGGACCATGCTGTGCCACCGCGTGATCTGGCACGGTCGCCGCCGCTGCCACGCCCGCAAGCCCGCCTGCGGCGCCTGCCCGGTGGCGCGCTGGTGTCCGTCCTACGGCATCGGCCCCACCGACCCGGAGGTCGCCGAGGCACTCGTGACCGCCCAGGGGCCGGCATGACGAGTCACCTGCCGGGCTGGCTCGAGCCTCTCGTGCGTCTGCTCGACTCGGTCGAGGCCGAGCACCTCGCACCTCGTTTCCCGCACCCGCCGGCGGAGGCGACGCCGGCCGCGGTCCTCATGGTGTTCTCCGACGGCGCCGGCGACGACGGGCGCGACGTGCTTCTGACCGAGCGGGCGGCGACCCTGCGCAACCACGCCCGCCAGATCTCGTTCCCCGGCGGGAAGCAGGACCCCACCGATCGCGACGCCGAGCACACCGCACTGCGTGAGGCTCACGAGGAGGTCGGGCTCGATCCGGAGGAGGTCATCGTCTTCGGCGAGCTCCCGACCCTGTGGCTACCGCCCAGCAATCACGCCGTGACCCCGGTGCTGGCCTACTGGCCGGACCCGCGACGTCTCGAGCCGCGCAGCCCCGCGGAGGTCGAGCAGGTGCTGCAGACCCCGCTCGAGCGTCTACTCGATCCTCGGCGGCGCTACAGCGTCGTCCACCCGTCCGGTTGGACCGGCCCGGCGTTCGACATCGGCACCGACGTGCCGCTGTGGGGGTTCACCGCCGGCATCATCTCGCGCGTCTTCGAGCGGGTCGGCTGGGAGCGCCCGTGGGACGCGAGCCGCACGATCCCCCTGCCGGAGTGACATGAGCTGGTTCGACGCCGCGCTGCTCGTCCTCATCGGCCTGTACGCCTACACCGGATGGGTGAACGGCTTCGTGTCGAACTTCTTCAGCGGGATGGGGCTGGTGCTGGGGTTCGTCCTGGGCATCGTCGTGGCGCCCCTGGTGTTCGGCGAGCGGTCCGGCGGTCCGGCCACGGGCCTGATGGCCCTCGCCCTGGTCTTCGCGGTCGCCGGCGTCGGGAATCTCATCGGGTTGAGGATCGGTCACGCCCTGCGCATCCGGCAGGGTCCGGGACGCACGGTCGACGCGGTCGCAGGGGCGGCCTTCGGAACGGCGGTCGTCATGGCCGTGTCGTGGGCGGTGGGCTACGCGGTGAGCACCTCGACCCTGCCGTACATCAGCACCGTGGTCCGCGAGTCTGTCGTGTTGGCGCGGGTCGACTCGGTGATGCCCACCCGAGCCGGCGACCTGCTCCGCTCGTTCACCGACACCCTCACCACCGACGTCTTCCCGCAGTACCTCGACCCGTTCCAGGCGGAGGTCATCCCGTCGACGCAGTCCCCCGACGAGTCGGTCCTGAGGCGGCGGGGCGTACGTGCCGCGCGGGACAGCGTCGTGACGGTCCGGGGCGAGGCCGAGTGCCGCCGCACGGTCGAGGGGTCGGGCTTCGTCATCGCCGCCGACCGCGTCATGACGAACGCCCATGTCGTCGCAGGCGTGTCGGCACCGATCGTCACCCTGGGCGATCGGCGACTGCGGGCGACGACCGTGGTCTTCGACGAGGACCTGGATCTGGCCGTGCTCGCGGTGCCCGGGATGAACGGCCGGCCCCTGCGGTTCGACACCCGGGCCGAGGAGGGCGACCCCGCAGCGGTGCTCGGATTCCCCGAGAACGGCCCGTTCGACGCGCGCGCGGCCCGCATCCGCGCCCGGATCGATCTGCGTGGTCCCGACATCCGCGGCCGCGGGCGTGTCGCTCGTGACGTGTTCTCGATCCGCGCCCTGGTCCGCTCGGGCAACTCCGGCGGCCCGCTCGTCTCGGAGGACGGCGACGTCGTCGGGGTGATCTTCGCGGCCTCCATCTCCGACGAGGAGACCGGCTACGCCGTCACCGCGGCCGAGGCCTTTCCCGTCGCTCGGGAGGGCATCCGCGCCGCCGACGCGGTCGGGACGGGAGCGTGCACGTGAGACGAGCCGTCGCCGCCACCCTGTGGCTCGTCACGCTCCTCGCGTCGACGGTGGCGATCGGCGCCGGCTGGACGACACTGCACGTGCAGAGCCGGTCCGGATTCGTCGACCTGGTCGGCACGGTGGGCGACGACCCCGACGTGCGTCAGGCCGCCGCCGAGCTCGCCGGCGACGCCTTCGCCCGGCGGTCCGGCCTCGGGCAGCCCTGGCGCGACGACGTCGAGCGCCTCGTCACCCAGGCGATCGTCCGACTGGAGGAGGCCGACGACTGGAGTCGAGCGTGGCGGCAGACGGCGTCCCGGACGCACGCCGGTCTCCTCCTGCGGGACCCACCCCCGGTCGTCGACGCCGACCTGGCCCCGCTGGTGGACCTCGCCCTGGACGAGATCACGGCGGAGCTGCCGATCGACCTTCCCCGGCCCGCGACCCTCCCGGTGACCGTGAGCCGCGACGACCCCGCGGTCTGGGTGACGGCGGTGTCCCGGTCCGCCGAGGTCACGACCGTCGCCGTCGGCGTCGGACTGATCGCCGCGATGTTGGCGGTGGCGACGGCGCGACGTCGTGCGCTCATGGTCGCCGCGCTCGGCGGGGGCCTGGTGGCCTCGACGGCCGTCTGGTGGGTGGCGGGTCGACTCGTCGCTCCGGCCGTGGTCGGCCGCCGTGGCGACACTCCTCAGGCGCAGCGGCTGGCCGAGGTGCTCGCCGACCGGATGGTCGACTCGTTCATGTCCCTGTCGTGGCCGGTGGCCGCCGCCGGGCTGGCGCTCGCCGCGGCGGGGCTCCTCACGCGCGTCGTGCGCCCTTGACCCGCTGACCGGGCGTGGGGCCCGGACTCAGCGCGGACGGGATCTGGCGCGCCGCACCGATCGTCTTCTCCGGCACCGAGACCTTCTTGAACCGGGTCCAGGCGACGAGCCCGAGCACGACCGCCAGCAGCAGATAGACGCCGGTCACGATGAGGAACGCCCACGCCGCGTGCAGGCCGGTCATCGTCAGGAAGTACGCGATCGTGACCGAACCGAGGATCAGGACCAACAGCAGCAGGAAGAGCGCCGCCCCGATCAGCGCGATCCCGAGACCGCCGGCGCGGACGCTCACCTTCAGCTCGGACTTGGCCAGGGCGATCTCGTGCTGGACGATCGCCGAGAGATCGCGGGTGACATCCGCGACGAGTCGTCCGATCGTGGGGTCGTCCGTCGTCTTGGTCATGGACGTGAGCCTACCCACACGGAGGCGCGGCGGCTGCCCGAGACCGCCGCCGCGCCGCCGGGTCGTCCGATCACTCGCCGGACGACGGCTTCCGCAGGCCGGCCGTGATGAGGTCCATCACCGAGGAGTCCGCCAGCGTCGTGGCGTCCCCGACCTCCCGGTTCTCGGCCACGTCGCGCAGCAGCCGGCGCATGATCTTGCCCGAGCGGGTCTTGGGCAAGTCGGGCACGACCATGATCTGGCGCGGCTTGGCGATCGGGCCGATCTCCTTGGCGACGTGGCTGCGCAGCTCGGCGACCAGGTCGTCACCGCCCTCGCCGGCCGACTCCCGCAGGATCACGAAAGCGACGACCGCCTGCCCGGTGGTCTCGTCCGTGGCGCCGACGACGGCCGCCTCGGCGACCGCGGGGTGCGAGACGAGCGCCGACTCGATCTCGCTCGTCGACAGTCGGTGCCCGGACACGTTCATCACGTCGTCGACGCGGCCGAGGATCCAGATCGCGCCGTCCTCGTCGCGCTTGGCACCGTCGCCGGCGAAGTAGACGCCGGGGAAGCGGGCCCAGTACGTGTCCTTGTAGCGCTCGTCGTCTCCCCAGATGGTGCGCAACATCGACGGCCACGGCTCGGTGATGACCAGGTAGCCGCCCTCGCCGTTGGCCACGGACTTCCCGGTGTCGTCCACCACGTCGACGGCGATGCCGGGCAGCGCCGCCATCGCCGAGCCCGGCTTGGCGGCGGTGACACCCGGCAGCGGGCTCATCATGTGCGCCCCGGTCTCGGTCTGCCACCAGGTGTCGACGACCGGGGTGCGGTCCCCGCCGATGTGGGTGCGGTACCAGACGTAGGCCTCGGGGTTGATCGGCTCGCCGACGGAGCCGAGGATGCGCAGGCTCGACAGGTCGTACTTCGCGGGGATCTCGCGTCCCCACTTCATGAACGTGCGGATCGCCGTCGGGGCGGTGTAGAAGAGCGTCACGCCCTTGTCGGCGATGATCTCCCACCAGCGTCCCTTGTGCGGGGTGTCAGGGGTGCCCTCGTAGAGGACCTGCGTCGCGGCCATCGCCGTGGGGCCGTAGACGATGTACGAGTGGCCGGTGACCCAGCCGATGTCGGCGGTGCACCAGTAGACGTCGGTGTCGCGCTTGTGGTCGAAGACCGCCTGGAAGGTGTACGCGCACTGCGTCAGGTAGCCGCCGGTCGTATGCAGGATGCCCTTGGGCTTGCCGGTGGTGCCGGAGGTGTACATCACGTAGAGCGGGTGCTCGGAGTCGAAGGCCTCCGGCGTGTGCTCGGGCGACGCGGTGTCGACCACGTCGTCCCACCAGCGGTCGCGGCCCTCGACGATGGCGGTGTCCTGCCCGGTGCGACGCACGACCACGACGTGCTCGACGGGGCTGGCGTCGCCGAGCTTCTCCAGCGCGGCGTCGACGGCGGGCTTGAGCGCGCTCGGCGCACCGCGCCGGTACCCGCCGTCGGCGGTGATGACGACCTTCGCCGAGCAGTCCTCAACCCGGCTGGCCAGGGCGTCGGAGCTGAAGCCGCCGAACACGACGGTGTGCGGCGCGCCGAGCCGCGCACACGCCAGCATCGCGATGACGGCCTCGGGGATCATCGGCAGGTAGATCGCGACCCGGTCACCGGCCCGCACTCCGAGCTCGGTGAGCGCGTTCGCCGCCTTGGACACCTCGTCCTTCAACTGCGCATAGGTGAGGTCTCGGGTGTCGCCGGGCTCGCCGACGAAGTGGAAGGCGACCTTGTCGCCCAGTCCGTTCTCGACGTGCCGGTCGACGCAGTTGTACGCGACGTTGAGCCGGCCGCCGACGAACCACTTCGCGAAGGGTGGGTCGGACCAGTCGAGCACCTCGGTGAACGGGGTCTCCCACGTCAGCAGCTGCGCCTTCTCGGCCCAGAACCCCAGCCGATCCGCCGCAGCACGCTCATACTCGTCGGCCTTGACGTTGGCGTGGGCCGCCAAATCCGCCGGCGGCTCGAAGATGCGGTCCTCATGCGCGAGGTTGTCGATGGCGGTCTGAGTCACGGGGCCTCCTGGGGACTCTCGGGGTGTCGCAAATCACAAGTCTGCCGTGTCCACGGTGCCGCAATCGGCGAGTGTGCGCCAGACCACACCGACGAGCGGCGCCTCTCCTGCGCCGAGCGGTTCGCTGGCCGTCGGTTTCCCCGGTTAAGCGGGGAAACCGCCACTGAGCGGGGGAAACTTCCCTCACTCAGTGACAAAGAACCTCGCGAAGTGGACACCGATCGGCTCGTCCACAGGAGCGAAAGCGGGCCTTCAGGCGCATCGGCATCGCGATCACGCTCGTCGGATGGACGACTTCTTCGCATCACTCGCGCAGCACCGCGGCGGATACATCCGACGCCCCGACCTCCTCGACCTCGGCTTCGACGATCGTCAGATCCGCGACGCGATCAGGTCCAAGGTGCTCGTGCGTCTGCGCCCGGGGACCTACGCTCCGCGCGGGCATGAGGGCCTGTCGCCCGAGGAGCGGCACCGCATCCTCGCCTTCGCCGCTCAGGACAAGCTGCCGGCGGACGTCGTCATCAGCCATCACTCGGCGGCCGTCATCCACACCGGCGTCTCGTTCGGGCTCGACCTGGAGACGGTGCACGTCACCAGGCCGGACCGGACGACCGCGCGAACCGAGGCGAAGGTCGTCCACCACGGCGGTCGGCTGCCGGAGGAGGACGTGGTCGAGGTCGACGGTCACCGACTGGTCATCCCGTCTCGGGCGGTCCTGGAGACCGCCTCGATCGCCGGTACCGAAGCCGGGATGGTTCAGGTGTCGCACCTCCTCCGCCAAGGCGCCGACGAGGCCGAGCTCCTCGACCGTCTGGATGCCATGTCCCGCTGGCCGGGCGTCGCGAAGGTCCGCCTCGCGTTGATGTGGGCGGCGCCGGAGTGCGAATCCGTGGGGGAGGTCCGGTCGGTCTACATGTTCCGCATGGGCGGTCTGCCGATCCCGCGTATGCAGGTCGACTTCTTCGACGGGCACGGCGGGCTGCTCGGGCGGGTCGACTTCGACTGGGAGGACTTCTGGCACTGCGGCGAGTTCGACGGCTTGGTGAAGTACGGCCGTCTGAACCCGTACTCGGGGGCCGACCTGGGCCAGGTGCTGGTGGAGGAGAAGCGACGCGAAGATCGCATTCGCGAGATCCCTCGGGGAATGAGCCGCTGGATCTATGCCGATCTCAATTCGCCGAAAGCGACCTGCCAGAGGATTCGCGCCGCGATGGAGCAGTCGCGCCGCCTCTACGGTCGACCACGACGCACGACGATCCCGTGACTTCACGAGGTTCTCTGGCACGGAACGAGGGAAGTTTCCCTCGTGAAGAGTTGGTTTCCCCGGTTAACCGGGGAAACTTCAATCCAGCCAGCGGCGCAGTTCGAGGGCGAGGCCGTCGGCCTCGACGGGGGCGGTGACGTCGTCGGCGACGGCCTTGACCTCGTCGGGGGCTTGGCCCATGGCGACGCCGCGGCCGGCCCACTGGAGCATCTCGTGGTCGTTGTGGCCGTCGCCCACGGCGAGGACGTCGGCGGCGGTCAGCCCCATGACGCGGCAGACCGTCTCGAGGCCGGAGGCCTTGGAGACGCCCTCCGGGGCGAGATCCAGCCAGGCGGTGTAGCCGATGTAGTAGTTGGTGCCGTCCAGCCCGAGGTCCTCCACGAGGGTGGAGAACTCCTCGCGGTCGTGGTCGGGCGCGCGCACGACGACACGAGTGACCGGCTGGGAGACCATCCGCTCGACCTCGTCGAGGATGATCTCGCCGGTGATCTCGCCCTGGGGGAAGGCCCGGTTCACCCGGTATCCCACGCCGACCTCCTCGACGGCGACGAGCGCCTCGGGGACCCGCTCCAGCACGCGGCGCACCGCCTCGCGCGCGTCGAACGTGGTCGTCTGCACGACTTCGAACGGGTCGACCCCGAAGACGACCGACCCGTTGCTCGCCACGCCGAGCCCCTCACGGAATCCGAGCTTGTCCAGCACGTCGTAGACGCCCGGCACGGCTCGACCGGTGGCGATCACGATCGCGACGCCCTGCTCACGCAGAGCGAGGATCGCCTCCTTGACGGCGGGGCTGAGCTGGTTGCGGTGATCGACGATGGTGCCGTCGACGTCCAGCGCCACGAGCCGGGGACGCCAGGACACTCAATCGCCTCCCGCATCGACCGGCCGGAGCACCTCGCCGAGGTACGGGTGCAGCGCAGCGGGCAGCCGCACCGAGCCGTCGGCCTGCTGGCCGTTCTCCAGCAGGGCGACGATGGTGCGGGTCATCGCGCACAGCGTCCCGTTCAGCGTCGCCACGTGCGTCGTGGACTCCTCGCCGGCGGCGCGGGTGCGGACGTCCAGGCGTCGTGACTGGAACTGTGTGCAGTTCGAGGTCGAGGTCAGCTCGCGGTACTTGCCCTGCGACGGGATCCACGCCTCGCAGTCGAACTTGCGCACCGCGGACATGCCCAGGTCGCCGGCCGCGACGTCGATGACCCGGAAGGGCAGCTCGAGCTTCTGCAGCCAGGCCTTCTCCCAGCCGAGCAGCCGCTCGTGCTCGGCGGCGGCCTCGTCGAGCGTCGTGTAGACGAACATCTCGACCTTGTCGAACCAGTGCACGCGGAAGATGCCGCGAGTGTCCTTGCCGTAGGAGCCCGCCTCACGCCGGAAGCACGGGCTGAACGCGGCATAGCGACGCGGCAGCGAGTCAGCCGGCAGAATCTCGCCGGAGTGGTAGGCCGCGAGCGGCACCTCGGAGGTGCCGACGAGGTACAGGTCGTCCTTCTCCAGGCGGTAGACGTCGTCCGCGGCCTGACCGAGGAATCCGGTGCCGTCCATCGCCTCGGGCTTGACCAGCGCCGGCGGGATCACGGGCGTGAAGCCCCATTCGGTGGCGGTCTGCATCGCCAGCTGCACCAGAGCCAGCTCCAACTGCGCGCCGACGCCGGTCAGGTAGTAGAACCGCGAGCCGCTCACCTTGGCGCCACGCTCGACGTCGATCGCGCCCAGCGCCTCGCCGATCTCGAGATGGTCCCGCGGGGCGAAGCCCTCCGCGTCGAAGTCGCGTCGGGTGCCGATCTCCTCCAGCACCACGAAGTCGTCCTCGCCGCCGGGCGGCGCCTCGGTGGTCGGGTTGGGGATCGACCGCATGAGCGCGTCGAAGGCCTGAGCGGTCTCGGTCTTGGCGGCCTCGGCCGCCTTGACCTCCGCCGCGAGCTCCTTGGTCCGGGCGAGCAGCGCCTGCTTCTCCTCCCCCTGCGCCCGGGCGATCTGCTTGCCCAGGCTCTTCTGCTCGGCGCGTACCCGCTCGAAGTCGGCGATCGCCCGGCGTCGCGCCTCGTCGGCGGCGACGAGCTGATCGATCAGCTCCGACGACTCGCCGCGGCGCTCCTGGGCGGCACGGAGGAAGTCGGGGTCGTCACGCAGCAGTCGAGGATCGATCACATCGCCAGCCTAGCGAGGGACGACCCGCACGGCGCCGTCGGCGCGGTTACGCTATGGCGAGCCATCGACACGAGAGGGACTCCTGTGACCATCGACCTGCGGCGCGCGGACGGCGACCGGCCGTACCTGACGCCGACGGTCCTCAGCGTCCAGGCGATCGTGTTCCTCGGCCTGACCGTGCTCGTGTGGAACCGGTGGCAGCCGCTCGTCGCGCGTGACGAGTCGGTCGCGCAGTGGGCCTACGACGTCAGCGCCTCCCGTCCCTGGCTCGTCGACACCCTCGACGTCATCGCCGTGCTCACGAACAACTGGGCGGCCGGCATCGTGCTCGCGGTGGTGGCCGCGCTGCTGTGGTGGCGCGGTGAACGCCTGCTGGCAGGCTGGACGGTCCTCAGCGGAGCCGTGGTCATCGGCGGCAACTACCTCGTCAAGCTCCTGGTGCAGCGGGAGCGCCCCGTCTGGGACAGCCCCCTGCACGAGATCGGCGGCTGGTCGTTCCCGAGCGGGCACGCCGCCGGCGCCGGCGTCGTGTTCACCGTCCTGGGCCTGCTGACCATCGTGACGACCGGTCGCGGCCTGCGCCGACGTCTGCTGCTCACGTTGTGGATCACGCTCGCCGTGCTCGTCATGGCCGACCGGGTCCTGCTGGGCGTCCACCACGTCAGCGACGTGGTCGCGGGCGTGGCGTTCGGTGGATTCGTCCCGCTGCTGCTGTGGCACGTGCTGGTGCGGGGCAAGGGTCGGCTGCCGACCGAGTGGGCGGTCCTGACGGGCTCGGGTCGACGACGCGCGGCGGTCGTGCTCAATCCGGCCAAGGTCGGTGACGTCGAGGAGTTCAAGGCCAAGGTGCGCCAGGTCGGAGCCCAGCACGGCTGGGACGAGCCCCGCTGGTTCGAGACCAGCGTCGAGGACCCCGGCTACGGCCAGACCCGAGCCGCGCTCGAGGCCGACGTCGACATGATCATCGCGGCCGGCGGCGACGGCACGGTCCGCGCGGTCTGCGAGACCGCCGCCCGGTCCGGCGTGGCGGTCGGCGTCCTCCCCCACGGGACGGGCAACCTGCTGGCCCGCAATCTCGACATCCCGGTGAACACCCGCGACGCGCTCGACGTGGTGTTCGCCGGTCAGGACCGCGCGATCGACCTCGCCACCTTCAGCAGCGACAACGGCACCGAGACGTCCTTCCTGGTGATGGCCGGACTCGGCATGGACGCCATGATCATGACCGGCGTCAACGAGGACCTGAAGAAGCGCGTCGGCTACCTGGCCTACTTCGTGTCCGGGGTGAAGGCGATCACCTTCCCCCGCACCAAGGTCGAGATCACCATCGACGACCAGGAGCCCCAGCGGTTCCGGGCCCGGACGGTCGTCGTCGGCAACGTCGGATTCCTCCAGGCGGGCATCCCGCTGTTGCCGGACGCCGAGATCGACGACGGCCTGCTCGACGTCGTGGTCGTCGCCCCGAAGCGCTTCATCGGCTGGCTGTCGATCGTCGCCCGGGTCATCACCCGGCGCAAGACCAACGACGAGCGCCTGCACCGGATGTGCGGCCGACGCGTCCACGTCCGCGCCGAGAAGTCCGTGCCGATGCAGCTGGACGGCGATCCGGCAGGCGAGGGCCAGGAGATCACCGCCGAGGTACACCCCGGCGTGGTCCTGGTCCGGGTGCCCGCGACGCTCCCGCCCGCGAGCTGACCCTCAGCGACCCGGCACGATGGCCGCGATGACGGTGCCGTCGGCGCGGCGCCGACCGGCGACCGGCGGTGGCGTGCCCTCGATCGCGGGTCCCTGGCCCTCCAGTGGCACGACGACCGGATCTCCGGGAGAGACCGTGACCGACGTGCCGCGCACCTCGAACCGGGGATCGACGACCTGACCCGCGGCGTCCGGCTGCTGATCCTCGACGAACAGCTCCAGAGCGTCCTGGCGCACCGTCACCCGGACGCGCGTGCCGTGGATCGTGACCCGGAAGATCATCTCGTCCCAGCTCTCGGGCAGGCGCGGATCGAGGGTGTAGGTGCCCTCGTGGTCGCGGAACCCACCGAAGCCCGACGCGAGGATGCTCCACACGCCTCCGGTCGACGCCACGTGGACCCCGTCGGTGGCGTTGCGGTGCCGGTCGGCCAGGTCGACGAACAGCGCCGCGAGGAAGTACCGGTATGCCAGATCGCGATAGCCGACCTCCGCGGCGATGATCGACTGCACGACCGCCGAGAGCGTCGAGTCACCCGTGGTGATCGGGTCGTAGTACTCGAAGTTGGCGCGCTTCTGGTCGTAGGTGAAGTGGTTGCCCTGCAGGTACATCGCGAGCACCACGTCGGCCTGCTTGATCACCTGGAACCGGTAGATCACCAGCGGGTGGTAGTTCAACAGCAGCGGCCGCTTCTCCAGCGGCGTGTTCTCCAGGTCCCACACCTCCCGCTCGAGGAAGTGCTGGTCCTGGGGGTGCACGCCGAGCGCCTCGTCGTACGGGATGGCCATGTTGCGCGCCGCCCGCTTCCAGTCCTCGACCTCCTGCGGGTCGAGGTTCAGTCGACGCATCATCCGCTCGTACTCGGGACCGTCACGCTCCGCCAGTCGCGACACGGCGTAGGCGGCGGCGCGCAGGTTGAACCGGGCCATGACGTTCGTGAACAGGTTGTCGTTCACGACCGTGGTGTATTCGTCGGGGCCGGTCACGCCGTGGATGTGGAAGGTGCCGATCTCCTCGTCGCGCCAGAAGCCCAGATCGACCCACATCCGCGCCGTCTCGACGAGGATGTCGATGCCCTGCCGGACCATGAAGTCCTCGTCGCCGGTGGCGAGGTAGTACTGGGTCAGCGCGTAGGCGATGTCGGCGTCGATGTGGTACTGCGCGGTGCCCGCCGCGTAGAAGGCCGACGCCTCCTCGCCGTTGATCGTGCGCCACGGGAACAGTGCGCCCGACTGGGACATCTCGTCGGCGCGGCGACGGGCCGCGTCGAGCAGGCTGTGGCGGAATCGCAGCGCGTTGCGGGCGTAGTCCGGGCTCGTGTACGTCAGGAAGGGCAGCACGTAGATCTCGGCGTCCCAGAAGTAGTGACCGCTGTAGCCCGAGCCGGTCACCCCCTTCGCCGGGATCCCGACGCCCTCGGCGCGGGCACTGGCCTGCGCCACCTGGAAGAGGTTCCAGCGGATCGCCTGCTGCAGGTGGTCGTGTCCCGGCACCTCGACGTCGGAGCGCTCCCAGAAGGCGGTGAGCCACTCGCGCTGCTCCTCGTACTGCCGCTCGACGCCTTCCTCGAAGGCACGGTCGAGGGTCCGGTGGCACCGGTCGAACAGCTCGCGCACGGGAACACCGCGCGAGGTGTGGTACGAGACGAGCTTGGTCAGTCGGACCGGGACACCCGGCTGGGCCGCGATGCGGTACGACACCTTCGCCAGGTCGCCCTCGACGTGGACGCGGTGGGTGTGGTCGTTCTCGGTATCGAGCTCGTGGTGCGCGGCGACCGCGAGGGTCATGCCGCTCTCGACGCACCGGAACCCGAGCATGACCCGGCCCGCCTCCTCGTCGGCCCACTGCTGCTTGGGGTCGAGCACGCGTCGGTCGAAGCCGTCGGACTTGCGCGGGTCGTGGCCCTCGCCCATCGCCTTGGACCGGACGTGGTACTCGTCCTCGCCGTCCTGACGGTTGAGGATCTGCGAGGAAAGGGTGATGGGGGCGGGGTCGTCCAGCATCGTGACCTCGAACCGCAACACGGCCAGGTGGCGCTCGGTGAAGGAGACCATCCGCTCGGAGACGACCTTGGCTCGCTTGCCGGAGGGCGTGCGCCAGATCATCTCGCGGCGCAGCACGCCGTCGCGGAAGTCGAGCGATCGCTCGTACTCGAGCAGATCGGCGACGCTGACGAGCAGCGGCTCGTCGTCGACGTACAGCCGGATGATCTTGGCGTCCGGCGCGTTGACGATCGTCTGGCCGACCCGCGCGAACCCGTACGCCTCCTCGGCGTGGTGGATCTCCCAGGTCTCGTGGAAGCCGTTGATGAACGTCCCGTGGGTGTGCGAGTCACGTCCTTCGGCGACGTTGCCGCGCATCCCGAGGTAGCCGTTGCCGACCGAGAACAGGGTCTCGGTGACGCCCAGGTCCTTCGGGTCGGGGAACGCCTCCACCAGGCGCCACGGATCGACGGGCCACCGGGTGCGGTCGATCGGGTCGGACGTACCGGGGGGCTGGTGCGAGCTCATCAGATCAACTCCGCAAGGTCCGAGACGACGAGGTCGGCGCCGTGTTCGCGCAGGACGTCCGCGCCCGCGCCCCGATCGACGCCGATCACGAGGCCGAATCCGCCGGCGGCGCCGGCCTGGACTCCCGAGACCGCGTCCTCGAGCACGACGGCCTTGGCGGTGGGCACCCCGAGGCGCTCTGCGGCGGCCACGTAGGTGTCCGGCTCCGGCTTCCCGGCGATGCCGTCACGCGCCGCGACGACACCGTCGACGACGACCTCGAACCGGTCGGCGAGACCGGCGGCCTCCACGACCGGCATCGCATTGCGGGAGCTGGACACGAGCGCCAGACGCACCCCGCGCCGGGCCAGGTGGTCCAGCAGGGCGACCGAGCCCGGATACGGCTCGACGCCGTCGCTGTCCAGCACGTCGCGGAAGTAGTCGTTCTTGCGATTGCCGAGGCCGCAGACGGTCTCTCGGGTGGGGTCGTCGCCGGGATCCCCGTGCGGCAGCTCGATGCCTCGGGAGGCGAGGAAGGAGGCGACGCCCTCGTAGCGGGGCTTGCCGTCGACGTGCGCGAAGTAGTCGTCCTCGGTGTACGGCGCGACGTCGGGACGGTCGGCCAAGAAGTCGGTGAACATCCTGGCCCAGGCCTGCCGATGCACCTCGGCGGTGGGAGTGATCACTCCGTCGAGGTCGAAGAGGGCGGCGTCGTAGTCATTCCACTCCACCCGATCAGCGTAGGCGCTCCGCCTGAGCCCGTCCCCACCACCGGGCGCGTGTGGCGGGTCACGTCAGCGGATCGTGACCTGGCGACTGATGAGGTCTCGGCGGGCGGTGCGCTCGTCGGCGGTCAGCTCGTCGGTCCGCGCGAGCGCGTCCGTCAGCGCGGTCGAGTATGTCGGCATGGCCTCGTCGAGCGCCGCGGTGTCCACACCGTCGAGCTCCCAGACCGGGACGAGGAGGCCGTGCGCGCGGAAGATCCCGATCAGGGTGGTGCCCTCGACGATGGCGTCCTCGCCGGCCGCGCGCAGGCGCGCGAACGCGTCGAGCAGGGGTCCCTCGTCCTGCGGGAGGATCCAGCGCAGGTAGACGTGGTCGCCCATGTCGGTCACGTAGGCGGACTCCACCGAGGCCAGCCGCGTCGTCGGTGCGATCGACTCGTTCGCCTCCTGCAGCGCGGTGGCCGCGGCCGGCGAGTCGAGGTCCTCGTGGACCAGCCACCAATCGAAGCTGTCGTGGATCCGCAGGTCGAGGCCGCTCTCGGGATCGACGAGATCCTGCAGCCGCGGTCCGACCCCCGAGGGAGTCATCCGGATCGCGGTGCCCGGCTCCAGGCCTTCGGCGAGCTCGATGACGTGGGCCAGGTCACGACTGATGTCGCCGTGGTTGTGGAGCACCTGCAGACCGACCCAGATCTCGCCGTCGGGGCGGACCAGACCAGCTCCGGCACCGGGCAGCAGGGAGCAGAAGCGCACCTCTCGGCCGTCGCGCAGCCGCGCCACGGCGGTCGCCGACGGGACGAACTCCCGCAGCGCGACCCAGTCGCCCTCGGAGGGCAGGCCCTCGAACGTGCGCGCCACGAAGGGCATACGCTGCTTGGCCGGCTTGGTACGTCTCGACTTCTTGCCCATGGACGCCACGGTATCCGTCGCGTGCCGCGACGGGGCGTCAGGCCAGCGCGAGCTCGGCACGCACGCACGTGCCGTCGCTGGAGTCGACCGACCAGGCGTCGGCGACCCGACTGATGATCGACAGGCCACGGCCGCCGAGCGAGTCCTCGTCGAAGGGGCGCGGCACGAGCTCGGTCGCGCGACCGGCGTCGCGGACGCTGAGCAGGAGCTGACCGTCCTCGATCGCCCAGGAGATCTCCATCGTCCCGTCCTCGTCCGGGGTGCCGTGCGCGACGGCGTTGGCGATCATCTCGCTCAGGACGATCAGCGCGTCGTCGATGACGTCCAGATCGGCGCGGTTGAGGGTCAGGAAGGCCGCGAGCTTGGTGCGGGCGATCCCGGGTGTGGACGACTCGAAGGGCAGACGGACCACGTCACGACGGTGAACCATGGCCCTCCTTCCACCCCTGCTCCGACCGACGGGACACCGTCGCGCGCGTGACGCGCGGGTTCGCCGATCGTGACGTTCACGCGCGGTGCCTGGAGACAATCAACCATTCAACTGGGTGCGGTGGCAAGGAACTCACCGTTTCCACGGTCCGGGATCGCCGGGATAGGGCGGTGCGTTCGGTGGGACTTCAGGGGCCGGTGGGACGAAGGGCGGAGGAACCGCGCCGGCGCGCCCCCGGTCCGATCCGGGCTGGAACGGCGGCGGCGTCGGGGCCACGGCCGGGCCCGACGGCTGGTACGGCGGTGGCGGCACGATCGTGACCGGCGGCGTCGGCATGGGCCGACGACGACGCTGGATCCGGTGACGCCGGGCCGACCGCTCGACCAGACCCCAGAAGACCAGACACATGAGCACCGACGGGACCACTTCGTCGACGAGACCGGCGCCCTCACCCGTGGAGTCGACCAGGCCGACCACGTCGAACGCCATGAGCACCGTGTTGTTCGCGATGTGCAGGGCGATCGCGGCCTCCAGACCGCCGGTCCTGATCGTGACCACGGCGGCGACGACGCCGAACCCGAAGACCGAGACCAAGCCCCAGAAGTCGTAGAGGTGCCCGGCGGCGAACAGCAGACTCGTGACGAGCACGGGCACGGCGGCCCGCCGCGTCCAGGAGCCGATCAGCTGCAGCAGCCCACCGCGGAAGACGTACTCCTCGGCGGCGGCCTGGAACGGCACCAGCGCCACCGCGACCGCGATCGCGGCCCAGCCGCGGGCATCCGGCAGCGTGGCCTCGACCGTCTCGTCGCCTGCGGCGAGCGCGACGGCGACCCCGAGCGACAGCGCCACGACGACGACGGTGAACGCCCAGCCCAGACACCGACCGAGCCACCGCCACCGCAGATGGCCGGCGACCGAGTGGAGGTAGCCCACGTGGCGACGCCAGACGAGGGCCACCGGCAACACCACGGACGGGAGCAGCAGAGCGATCAGCCCGAGCTCGACGGCGAGCTTGGCCGGATCGTCGAGCGAGATCTGCTGACCCATCGACCCCAGCCAACGCTCCGGGTCGGTCCCCGCGACGAGCAGGCCGATCATCACGACCGTCACCACGGCGATCGTCGCGACGCCGTAGAGGGCGACGCCCACGAGCGCGGCGGCGGGCAGCTTCCAGTGGGCGAAGTCGGGGCTCTCCCGGGCCAGGCGGTCGTATCGAGTCACCGAGAGATCCTCACATACGCACGACGCCCCCGACCCTGTGTGCACAGGGCCGAGGGCGACGTCTCACGAGGTCTTACTTCGCGGCGGCCTTGAGGCGCGAACCGGCGCTGACCTTCACGCCGAAGCCGGCGGGGATGTCGATGGTCTCGCCGGTGGCGGGGTTGCGGCCCGTGCGAGCGGCACGCTTGACACGCTCGATCGAGAGGACACCGGGGATCGAGATCTTCTCGCCCTCCTGGACCGACTTGATGGCGATCTCGGCGAAGGCGGTCAAGAACTCGTCGGCTTCCTTCTTGGTGCTGCCGGTCTCCTCAGCCAACTTGGCGACGAGATCGCTGCGGGAAAGTGCCACGATTCTGCTCCTGAAATGGATGTGATTGGTACTCGCTCAGTCTAGGGAGCATGCGGGGGCCCCGAACTCGCGGGTACCCCGGCGTGTCGCGAGATTTCAGCGCCAAATCGGGCCTGGAGCGTCGACGAGGGTGCGAATCGCGGCCAGGTAGGTCTCCCGCGGTACGACCCGCACCCCCAGTGAGGCCAGGTGCGGGGTCCGCCACTGGGTGTCGATCATCCACTCCTCGACCGTCGACATCCGCTCCACCAATGCGACCAGCGCGGCCTTGGAGGCGTCGGTCCGATGGTGGAACATCGACTCGCCCGCGAAGAGTGCGCCGATCGAGACGCCGTAGAGACCGCCGACGAGCAGACCCTCCTCGTCACGGGTCTCGACGCTGTGCGCGTATCCCAGGTGGTGCAGACGCACGTAGGCGTCGCGGATGTGCCGGTCGATCCACCACCCCGGCCGGTCGGGATCGGCGCAGGCGTCGATGACCGCCTCGAAGTCGGTGTCCACCGTGATCGTGAACCGACGCATCGATCGCCGGAGCGAGCGCGAGACCCGCAGATCTCCGGGCAGGAGGACCCCGCGCTCCATCGGCGACCACCACAGCAAACGCCTGCGATCCGGCATCGGGAAGGCGCCGTGGCGGTAGGCGTCGATCAACGTCTCGGGCCGCAGGTCGGCGCCCCAGGCGATGCAGTCCTCCAGTGGCCACTCCTCCGGGTCGAACACCCACGGCGACGGCGGCAGGTCCGCGCCCATCACAGGTCCACCATCGAGGCCAGGTTCTTCTCCACCTGGTCGCCCCACTGCTCGACCTCCGCCAGCGTGGCCGACATGAGGGCGCGATGCCAGGTGATCGCCCGATTGACCGCGTGGGTGAAGCCGCAGGCGCGCCACATCCGGTCGAAGTCGGCGCGATCGACCTCCCACACCTGCGTCCAGGCCGAGACGATGTCGTCCCACGGTGGCCCTCCGCGGTCGGTCACGATGCCGTACGGCACCGCGAGGATCTCCGCCGCGTGGGACCACATGCCGTCGCCGAGGTCGAAGAACGCCACCGTCCCACCGGCGTCGTACAGGTTCCACGGGTGAAGGTCACCGTGCTGCCAGGTCGAGGGCACCGCAGACTCCATCAGCTCCGCGCAAGCGTCGGCCAGCTCGCCGCGCCGAGCACGCAGCTCCTTGACGACCTCGGTCGAGACCCGGCCGCCGTGATCGGGCGGCGACTGCTCCTGCACGTCGAGCAGTCGGTCGAACCGCGCGACGACCGTCTCCGGGCCGGCGTCCGGTAGTCCGGTGGCGAGCAGCTCCTCGCGGTGGTCGGCCAGCAGGCGCTGCACCCGCGCGGCCTCGGCGAGCGCCGAGCGCCAGTCCTGCAGCGTCGGCTCCCGCTCGTCGCCGAGCGCCGGCCCGTGGTCCCGGGTCAGCATCCAGCCTCGCTCGACGTCCGTCGCCAGGGGGTCGGGCACCGCGCCGGGGACGAGCCGCGCGATGGTCGACTGCAGCGCCGGCTCGAATCCCATCGCCGGGCACGTGGCCTTGAACCAGACACGTCCGACGTCGGTCGGCACGGTCATGTGGGTGGACCAGGCTCGGATCCGGGGCTGCTCGATCGGGCCGGTCACCCGGATCGAGGCACGTGCGAGGCACTCCTCGATCCACTCGATCGCGCTGCTCCGCCATTGCTCGGAGGCCACGCGAGAGGAGAAGGGCTCCTGCGCCATGGATCACAGAGTAGAGCCGGAACGGTCGCGACGGGATGGCTGGGAGCGGCGAATCGGGCCGTCTTGGTGGGCTGTTCCTATGCTTGCGCCATGAGCATGAAGGACCGCATCGCCCGCGAGGCGGGGTCGCACGTCGTCCCGGCCGTGGCGTCCGGCTACGTCCGCGCGGTCCTCGACCGGGCGATCGACGGCGTCGGCCCCCTGCGTCCCGTGGTCGAGACGGCAGGTGCGAAGCTCGCCGCCCACGGTGGTGACGTCGAGAAGGCGGTCGCGGCGCTGGTCCGCTCCCACACGAGCCTGGCCGGCCTGCAGGGGTTCGTCACGAACCTCGGCGGCTTGGCCCTGGCGGCCGCGACGGTACCGGCGAACGTCGTCGGCGTGACGCTCGTCCAGTGCCATCTGGTCGCCGGGATCGCGCACCTGCGCGGCTACGACCTGGCCGACCCGCGGGTCCGCAACGCGGTCCTGGCGGTGATGCTCGGCGAGGACACCGTCAAGGAGATGATCCGCAAGCGCTCGCTGCCGTCGTCTCCGATGGCGCTGGCGACCTCGCCGGTTCACGATCCGGTGCTCGACGAACGGATCGCCAAGGAGGTCACCGCCGAGCTCGTCGGTCGCACGATCGGTCGGCGGGCGCTCATGCTCGCCGGCAAGCGTGTCCCCCTCCTCGGAGGCGCGGTGGGTGCCGGCGCGGACGGCTTCGGCACGTGGCAGGTCGGGCGCTACGCCCAGGCCGAGCTCAAGGACCGCCGGATCAGGAGGAGCTGAGCGCGCGCACGACCGCCGAGGGACTCTGGCGACCGAGCACCCCGGCCATCCACGCACTCGTCCGGACCAGCGCGTCGAGGTCGACGCCGTGCTCGATGCCCAGTCCGTCGAGCATCCACACCAGGTCCTCCGTGGCGAGGTTGCCGGTCGCGCTCTCGGCGTAGGGGCACCCGCCCAGCCCACCGGCCGACGCGTCGAAGGTCGTGACGCCGCAGCGCAGCGCGGCCAAGGTGTTGGCCAGCGCCTGTCCGTAGGTGTCGTGGAAGTGCATCGCGAGTCGTTCGACGCCCACTCCCGCGGCCACGAGCTCCGACACCAGGCGGGACACGTGTCCCGGCGTGCCGACACCGATGGTGTCACCGAGCGACAGCTGGGTCGCGCCGAGATCGAGCAGTCGCCTGCCGACCCGCACGACCTGGACCGGGTCGACCGGCCCCTCCCACGGGTCACCGAAGCACATCGAGACGTAGGCCCGGACGTCGAGGCCGGCGGCGCGGGCGCGCTCGACGACGGGCTCGAACATCGTGAACTGGTCCTCGACCGTGCTGTTGAGGTTCTTGCGCGCGAAGGTCTCGGTGGCGCTCGCGAAGATCGCGACATGGCGGACGCCCGCCTCGAGCGCGCGGTCCAGGCCGCGTTCGTTCGGCACCAGCACCGGAAGGGGGACCGGCCCGTCCATCGGCAGCCGCGCCACGACCTCGGCGGCGTCGGCCAACTGCGGGACCCAGGACGGGTGGACGAAGCTGGTCGCCTCGACGATCGGCAGTCCCGCCGCGATCAGCCGCTCGATGAACTCGACCTTGTCGTCGACCGGCACGAGACCGGCCTCGTTCTGCAGTCCGTCGCGCGGGCCGACCTCGTAGATCGTCACCCGCCGGGGAAGGGAGGGGTCGGGGTGGACCATCGGCAGTCCGGTCATCACGCCTCCTGGGCGTCGGGGTCGACGTGGAAGAGCAGGTCGCCCATCTTCACCTGGGCGCCCACCACCGGGACCTGCGTCACCACGCCGTCGTGCGGGGCGGTGAGCGCCAGCTCCATCTTCATCGCCTCGACCGCGCCGAGGCGCTGCCCTGCCTCGACCGTGTCGCCGACCGTGACGTCGACCGCGATCACCGATCCCGGCATCGGGGCGAGGATCTCCGCGTCACCGGCGTGGACGACCCGGGGACGGCGGGTCCCGTCGGGACGTTCGAACGTCCACACCTGACCGGCGATCGCGACCTGGGCGCGCGGGCCCTGCACCAGGTGCGGCTCGGTGGGCTCGGCCGTCTCGACGACGTCGTGCCGCTCGCCGCCCGCGTCGACGACCGGTCTGACGATCGGCGCCGACGGACCGGCGGACCGCCAGCCGTCCCCGACCTCGGGCCACAACAGCCCGGCCGCGACCGCCAGCGCCCTCGGCGGCACCTGCGGGGGCGCGAGCACCTCGTCGGGCTGGCGATCGAGCCATCCGGTGTCCATCGCCGCCGTGCGGAAGGTCGGGGAGTCCACGACCCGGGCGAGGAAGCCGGTGTTCGTGGTGACGCCGAAGATCGCGGTCCCGTCCAGGGCGGCGAGCATCGCCTCGATCGCGGCGTCGCGGTCCGGCCCGGAGGTGATGATCTTGGCGAGCATCGGGTCGAACGCGGACGTCACCGCCGTGCCGTCGGTCACCACCGTCTCGACCCGAGCCGTGTCGGTCGGCCAGCGGACGGCGTCCACCCGGCCCGCCTGCGGCAGGAAGCCGCCGTACGGGTCCTCGGCGTAGACCCGGACCTCGATCGCGTGCCCTGCGGCGACGATCCGGTCCTGGGTGAGCGGGAGCCGCTCGCCGTTCGCGACGGCGATCTGCCAGGCCACCAGGTCGATGCCGGTGACCTCCTCGGTGACCGGGTGCTCGACCTGCAGGCGGGTGTTCATCTCTAAAAAGTAGAAAGTGGAAAGATCGGGGTCGAAGATAAACTCCACAGTCCCCGCGTTGTGGT
>JAJUII010000151.1 GCA_029265505.1 Aeromicrobium choanae | reverse complement strand
TCGAGCTCGGCGAGCTCGTCCTCCGGCTCGGCCGACTCCGGCGCCGCCTGAGTCCGCTGTGGACGACGGTCGCGACGCGGCCGTTCCCTCCTAGCCTCGGGGCGTGGAATCGCTCGCCCGTCTGCTGCTGACGCATCGCCGTCTGGTCGTGGCCGCCCTGCTCGCGCTCGCGACGTGGGCCGGGATCGAGGCGGTGCGCCACACCCCCGACACCGTCGCGGTGCCCGTCGCCGCCCGTGACCTCGCCGGCGGCTCGACGGTCGCCGACGCGGACGTCGTGACGCGGCACCTTCCCGCGCACGTCGTCCCCGACGGCGTCCTGACGTCGACGTTCGTCGGCCGCAGCCTGGCAGGCCCGATGCGCGCCGGTGAGGTGTTCACCGACGCCCGGGTGGTCGATCCGCGTGACCTGCCCGGCGGCCGGGTGATGGCGATGATCGAGGTCCCCCCGGCGGCGGGCGAGCTCGTGCGTGTCGGTGATCTGGTCGACGTGCTGTCGGTGACCGAGGAGTCGTCCGCCGAGACGATCGCCGAGTCCGTCCCGGTCGTCACCGCGCACGCCGATCCGGACCGCGCTGCAGCCGTGCTGGGCGTCGCCGCCGCACCGTCCACGGCGTCGCGCCTCGCCCGTGCCGCGGTCGCCACCCGACTCACCGTCGTCGTCGCCACCGCGCATCCGGCCCGCCGAGGCTCTAGTGTCGATCCGTAGTCGCAGACCATGGGAGGAGCATCATGCTTCAGGGATTCAAGGACTTCCTGTTCCGCGGGAACATCGTCGACCTGGCCGTCGCGGTCGTCATCGGCACCGCCTTCACGGCGCTGGTCAGTGCGTTCACGACCGCCGTGATCGAGCCGGTCATCAACACGCTCGGCGGCGAGGACGCCGTCCAGGGCATCGGCTTCACCATCGTGTCCGGCAACGACGCCACCCGCGTCGATCTGGCGCTGCTGATCAACGCGATCATCACGTTCATCATCACCGCCGCGGTGGTGTACTTCGTGTTCGTCGCGCCGTCCAAGCGCCTCATGGAGCGGCTGGCCAAGGGCGAGGAGGAGGAGCCGGAGGGTCCCTCCGAGGAGGTCCTGCTGCTGCGCGAGATCCGCGACGCGCTCGGCGGTGGCGCCGAACGCCGCGGACCGGCCTCGGACTCCTCGGTCTGAGCTCAGTCCTTCCCGTGGTGCGGGGGCACCTCGCGGCGCAGATCGTCGTCGCGTGAGCCTCCGCGTCCTTCGTCGCCCCAACCCTCGCCCGACTCGTCGCGGGTCGTCGACGGCAGCAGGTCGCCCAACAGGCGCGCTGCTCGCTCGCGGCGTGCCCGCTCAGCGCGACGTACGGCCTCGTCGTCGCGGTCGGACGCGTCGTCAGCAGTCACCGAACCACTCCGGGGTGAGGGCGGGATACGTCGGCTTCCATCCGGTGCGGTCCATGAAGCGCTGCGACGTCACCCGGTGCGAGCGGGCGAGCAGCTCGAACTTGTCGGCGGTGACCGAGAACAGCCAGTTCGGGAAGAACCGCCCCTCGGACCGGCCGGCGGCCCGCGCGATGGCGTTCACGTAGTCACGTCGCTTCAGCGGCTCGGCACCGACGTTGTACGCACCGCTGGGGGCGTCGAGCGCCGCGACCGCCGAGGTGCCCACGTCGTGGGGGTGGATGACGTGCATCCAGCCGTCCGGGTCGCCCAAGCCGATCGCGCCGCGCCGGCGCGCCCGGCGGACCAGGAACCGTGAGTTCGGATCGTCGCCGGCGATGAGTCCGTAGCGCAGGCACACCGCCACTCCCCCGGCCCGCTCGACCCGTCGGGCGTGGTACTCGGCGACGGTCAACGGCTCGGTGACCGTCGTGACGTCGATGGGCGTGGACTCGTCGATCCAGTCGTCCCCGCGGGCCACGTAGATGAAGCTGAGGCTCTGCTGGATCATGAGCCCGATGCCGCTCTCGAGCGCCGCGTCGGCGACGATCCCGGCTCCCACGGTCCGGATGCGGTTCACCCGGGTGAGCGACCCGGGGAGCATCGTGCGCACGCCGACCGGCACCCGCGTGGCGAAGTTGATCACGGCGTCACAGCCGCGCATGGCCGCGACCAGCGAATCGTGGTCGAACACGTCGCCTCGGACCGCGGTGGCGCCCGCCTCGCGGACGATCCGTGCGGCGACCGGAGAGCGCACCAGGCCGACGACCTCGTGCCCGGCGCTGTGCAGGGCCGGGATGGTCGCTCGTCCCATGACGCCGTTGGCGCCGGTCAGCAGGATCCGCACGTCGCCGAGTCTACGGCGGAGGGAGAGGACGGGGGCCTCGTCGAGATGCCGGCGGGTGCCCCCGGTAGGAGTCGAACCTACGACCTTTCGCTTAGGAGGCGACTGCTCTGTCCACTGAGCTACGGGGGCGGCCGCCCCATCTTGCCACGGCCGGCCGGTCGGCCGGAGGCGCCGGGGTGAGCCGGGCGCTGCGCCGGAGGATCCTATGGGGGAGGTGATCCCCCGGCGCAGCCACATCGTGTGCGGCATCGGGGGAGACCGCACACGTGATCGGGGGGGTGGGAGTCCCCCGGTGCGTCCGGCAGTTCACGAGTCGTGGAGAAGCGACAACTCGCGCAGACGTCACGCTAGTCCCAACAGTCACACGGACGGAGCCTCAGATACAAGTCCCGCCGAGTAACTGCGGTGCGTGTCGCGCGGGAGCGTTACCAATGTCACACCGGAGCCATCTCCGGCGAGCATCTCGCGCACCAGCGGGGCGACCCGGGTGCCGTACAGCTCGATGGACCGCATGAGCAGGTCGTGAGGCATCGGGCCGTTGGCGTACTTCAGGTCGAACCGCCGGACGCCGAGAGCCCGCATGTTGCCGGCGATCTTGCGTGCGACGGTCTCGGGCGAGCCGACGTACAGCGCGCCCTCGGGCCCGGCGTCGCGCTCGAACTGCAGCCGCGTCGTGGGGGGCCAGCCTCGCTCATGACCGATCCGATCGCGCTGCGCCTTGAAGTGGGGGAACAGCTCCTCGCGCGCCTGCTCGTCGGTGTCCGCGACGTGCCCGGGCGAGTGCATGCCGATCGGCAACGGGTCGGCGCCCTCGGCCGCCAGCAGCTCGCGATAGTAGTCGGCCAGTGGCACGAACTGCGCCGGCGAGCCACCGATGATGGCGAGCATGAGCGGCATGCGGTAGTGCGCCGCCCGGACGACCGACTGCGGGGTTCCACCGACACCGATCCAGGCGGTGAGACGACCGGACTCGGTCGGCGGGTAGATCGGCTGGTCCTGCAAGGGCGGACGAATGGTCCCCGACCAGGTGACCGGCCGCTCGGTCAGGATCTGGGCGAAGAGGTCGAGCTTCTCGGTGAAGAGGCGCTCGTAGTCGGCCAGGTCGTACCCGAACAGGGGGAACGACTCGGTGAACGAGCCCCGCCCGATGATGACCTCCGCGCGGCCCCCGGAGATCGCGTCCAGCGTCGAGAAGCGCTCGAAGACCCGGATCGGATCGTCCGAGCTGAGCACGGTGACTGCCGAGCCCAGACGGATGCGGTCGGTCCGCGCGGCGATCGCCGCCAGCACGACGTCCGGGGCGGTGATGGCGAAGTCGTCGCGATGATGCTCCCCCAGGCCGATGAAGCTCAGCCCGACCTGGTCGGCGAGCACCGCCTGCTCGACGACGTGTCGCAGCACGACGGCGTGGTGGTCGGGGGTGCCGTCCGGGCCTTCGGTGACGTCGCCGAACGTGTCCAGGCCCAACTCGACGGCGGCGGGGTCGATCGAGTGCTTCATGACGCCACCGTAGTCGGCTCAGTCCGTCGACGGCGTGGGCCGCCACCGGCGGATGCTGTAGATCAGCAGCCCCAAGGCGATGAGGTCGGAGAGCCAGATGCCGGTCGCCCCGATCCAGCCGGCCGCCGGCAGCTCGGGCCCGAAGCCCACGCCGAGGATCGAGAACTCCGGGATCGGCGGAGAGAGCCACCAGACGAGGCCGACCCCGGCGACGAACAGGACGCCGAGCAGGCTCAGCAGGATCCGCGGGATCGTCGCGACGCCGAACTTGGCGGCTTCGATCGCCTTCTCCTCCAAGGGCTCGAGCAGGCGGTCGGCCCACGTGTAGTGGCGTGCGAGCAACGCCATCCCACCGAACAGGGTGAGCAGGCCCGGGCCGGGCATCACGAGCATGATCAGACCCAGCACGACGAGGGTCCAGCCGAGCCCTTCGGAGCCGGTCCGCCCGAACCAGCCACGCAGGCGCTCGGCGATCGTCATGCGCACAGCATGCCAGCCGGGTCGAAGGGCCGAGCCGTCAGCGGGAGACGAAGATGTGGCCGGCCGCCTCGGTGTCGATCTCGGCGGTCTCGGACTGGCGTGCGATCTCCAGCCCGTCGTGGCCGATCGAGACGAGGACGTCGTTGCCCGGAAGGGCGCCGACGCGGCGCAGCACCGACATCACCTCGGTGTCCTTCTGCAGCTCCTCCGCGATCCGGCGGACGACCACGCGGACCGGGGTCTCCGCGCCCACCATCACGGCCGGCAGCGCCTCGACGCCGTCGAGGAACTCGGCCTCCTCGACCGTCTGGCCGAGCTCGGACAGTCCGGGGATCGGGTTGCCGTACGGCGACTCGGTGGGCCGGCCGAGCAGCTCGATGAGACGCCGCTCGACCTGCTCGGACATGACGTGCTCCCAGCGGCACGCCTCCTCGTGGACGTACTCCAACTCCAAGCCGATGACGTCGGTCAGCAGACGCTCGGCCAGCCGGTGCTTGCGCATGACGCGGGTGGCCAGGGCGCGCCCCTTCTCGGAGAGCTCGAGATGGCGGTCGCCCTCGACCGTCAGCAAGCCGTCGCGCTCCATCCGGGCCACGGTCTGGCTCACCGTCGGACCGCTCTGGTGGAGGCGCTCGGCGATGCGGGCGCGCAGCGGGACGATCCCCTCCTCCTCCAGCTCGAAAATGGTCCGCAGGTACATCTCGGTGGTGTCGATCAGCTCGCTCACGCGGCCATTGTCCCATGTCACACCCACAGCAGACCCACCCGTCGCAGGACCACGGGCGCCGCGACGGATACGGTCAGGGCATGGTCACCATCCCCCGTCAGTTCAACGGTCCGCCGGACTCGGGCAACGGCGGCTGGGTGAGCGGGCTGCTCGCCCAGGCGCATCTCGACCACGGGGGCTCCTCCCCGGTGAGCGTCCGCCTGCGGATGCCTCCTCCGTTGGACACCGAGCTCGACGTGGCCCACGAGGACGGCCAGACCCGACTGGTGGACCCCGCCGGCCAGGCCGTCGGCACCGCGACCGACGGGGCCTTCGGTCACGAGGCGCCCCCGTTCGTCGACGCGAAGACCGTGCAGCGCGGCCACGACGCCTACCCGGGGTTCACCATCCACCCGTTCAGCACCTGCTTCACCTGCGGCGTCGGCCGCTCCGCCGGCGACGGGCTGTGCATCTTCACCGGGCCGGTCGGCGACGGGCTGGTCGCGGGACCGTGGCACGTCCACGAGTCGTTCGCGGACGAGGACGGGACGACGCCACTGCCGATCAGCTGGTCGGCGCTCGACTGTCCGGGGGGCTGGGCCGCCGACTTCACCGAGCAGGCGATGCTGCTCGGCACGATGACCGCCGAGATCCTCCGCCGCCCCGAGGCGGGACGGACGTATCACGCCGTCGGACGGCGCAGCGGACGCGACGGGCGCAAGTTCTTCACCGCGACCGCGCTCTACGCCCCCGACGGCGAGCTCCTCGGGCGCGCCGAGCAGGTGTGGATCCAGATCGACCCTGCCACGCTCGGCTCCTGAGCGACTCGTGGGCACGACGTAAGATTGCGCTTCGTGCCCACGACCACCACCCGTCCGGCGACCCGCCGGGCTCCCCGGACGAGCTCGGCGATGCGCGCCGACATCCAAGCCCTGCGCGCGTTCGCCGTCGCGGTGGTCGTCGGCTTCCACCTGTGGCCGGGACGCGTGCCCGGCGGCTATGTGGGCGTCGACGTGTTCTTCGTCATCTCGGGCTTCCTCATCACCCTGCACCTGCTGCAGCGACCGCCCACGTCACCGGCCGCTCTCGGCGAGTTCTGGGCCCGGCGCGTCCGACGACTGATCCCCGCCGCGTCGATCGTGCTGGTGTCCACGGCGGTCGCCTCGTGGTGGTGGCTCCCGGCGACCCGGTTCGCCGACATCGCCGAGCAGATCGTCGGCTCGGCGCTGTACGTCCAGAACTGGGTGCTGGCGAACGCGGCCACCGACTACCTGGCCGCCGAGAACGCCCCCACGCCGGTGCAGCACTACTGGTCACTCAGCATCGAGGAGCAGTTCTACCTCGTCTGGCC
>JAJUII010000117.1 GCA_029265505.1 Aeromicrobium choanae | reverse complement strand
TTCCGCGGCTTCGGCCTCGACGCCTCCGAGTCCGACTGGGACCTGTCCTGGCAGGTCAACGTCATGGCCCACGTGCGGGCCGCGCGGGCGCTCGTGCCGCGCTGGAGCCCCGAGAGTCCGGGCGTCTTCGCCGTCACGGCGTCCGCAGCAGGCCTGCTCACCCAGCTCGGCTCGCCGTCGTACAGCGTGTCGAAGCACGCGGCCGTCGGCTTCGCCGAGTGGCTCGCCGCCACGTACGGTGACCGCGGCGTCCACGTCACGGCGCTGTGCCCGATGGGCGTCGCGACCCCGATGACGGAGGGAGGAAGCGCCGCGCCCGATCCCGACGCGCGACTCGCCCACACCGCCGTCTCGACCGCCGGCGAGACGCTGAGTCCCGCCGTGGTGGCCGAGACGCTGCTGACCGCGATCGACGAGGGCCGTCTCCTCGCGCTGCCGCACGAGTCGGTGGCGACGATGTACGCCCGCAAGGCGCAGGATCCGGATCGCTGGATCGCCGGGATGCAGAGATTCCGCTCGAGTCTGACCGACTGAGAGGTATCACGGGCGGTTCATCGGACTCTCCCGCTACGATCAGCCGACCACGTCGAATCGAATCGGGGTACTCCGATGAACCGCTCCCTCCTGCGCTGGGCCTCCGGCGCGGCCGCCTCCGCGGTGGCCGCGACCGTCCTCGCGTCCCCCACGCCCGGTCTCGCGGCGTCCGACGACTCGGCGTTCTGCGCGGACGGCAGCGTTCCGATGGTGACGCAGCAGCAGTCCGTCGACCTGTTCGAGACCGACCCCACCCATGTCGTCAGGGGCCTGACCGTGGTGCGGGGCACCACCCCCGAGGAGTTCACCGGCACCTACGTCGGCCACATCGAGAACGCTCTCGGCAAAGGCGTGGACATGCTCCTGTTCCGGCTCTCCGGACTGCAGATCGATTCGGGGGAGAAGCGAGGCATCTGGGCCGGCATGTCCGGCTCGCCCGTCTACACCGCGGACGGTCGGCTGATCGGCGCGGTGGCCTACGGGCTGAGTCCGGACGACGTCCCGATCGCCGGGATCACCCCGGCCGACTACATGAAGAAGGTCGGCACGGACCGCCTCGGCAGCGGCCGCTCGGTGCCGATCACCCGACGCAACCTGCAGGCGGCCGCGGTCGCTCCGTCCAGCCTGGCCTCCCACACGGCCCGGCCGCTCAAGGCGGTCAAGGTGATGGCCGGCGGGACGCGTGCGAACGGCGCGCTCAATCGGATCCAGGCCAAGGTCCCGGGCGCCTCGCCGTCGGCGTCGGCGGCCCGCGCGGGGGGCTTTGGCGCGGTCGGCTCGCCGACCACGATCTCCGACCCGATCGCCCCGGGCGGCAACATCGCCGTCGGGTACTCGACCGGGGACATCTTCAGCGGCAGCGTCGGCACGGTCACCGCGGTGTGCGGATCGACCGTCTGGGCCTTCGGCCACCCGATGGACTTCATCGGCGAGACGTCGCTGTCGATCCACAACGCGTCGGCGGCGCTCGTCGTCCCGGACTCGACCGGCTGGTCGGGCTCCTACAAGCAGGTCGCCTCGATCGGTCAGCAGGTCGGAACGATCACGAACGACGGCTACGGCGCCATCCGCGGCGAGCTCGGGCTCCACCGAGGCTTCCCGGTGACCACCCGGGTCAAGAACGCCTCCGGGCGCCTCCTCGACGTCTATCGCGGCACCGTGGTCGATCCGTGGATGGCCACGAACGCCGCGATGGCACCCGCGATGGCGATCTACGACATCGTCGACAACGTCGGCATCGGCTCGGCCCGGCACACGTGGCGGATCGACTACCGGCTGCGCAACGGCAAGACCGGCACCCTGAAGAACCGACAGGTCTACGCCGGCCTCGGTGACCTGGCCGACCAGGTCGCCTCGGGCCTCGGCGGCGACATCGCCGCGCTCGCGTACACCGACCTGGCGGACGTCACCATCACCTCGGTGACCTCCACGCTCACCCTCACCGACGACCGTGCCGTCGACCTGCGGCTCACCGGTGCCACGTGGTGGAACCCGAAGAAGCGCGCCTGGGTGAAGCTCGACGGAAAGCGGCTCCGGGCCACGCGCACGCATCGGGTCCGTCCCGTCTACCGGACGTACGTCAACGGCAGGCCGCGCGCGAAGAGCGTCGGTCCGGTGGTCCGATTCTCGCCGGGTGCGAAGGCACGCGGTGCCGCCACGCTCACCTTCGAGGGGCTGGCGGACGCCTCGTCGGGCGAGGAGTGCTTCGAGCTGGACGGCGAGGAGATCTGCATCTACGACGAGGAGCCGGTGTCGGCCTCGACCTTCGCCGAACTCGTCGCCGAGTTGGACCGCCTCACCCCGGCCGACCGGGCGCGGGCCAAGATCCGCTGGACGACGGCGGGTGCCGCCTCGTCCGGCAAGACGAAGGTCAAGCGTCAGCGCTTCACGCTGCCCGGACCGGTGAGCGGCAGCCACACCGCGACCTTCACGATCCGCCGCTGACCAGGATCCGTAGGCTGGCCGCATGGCGATCGAGCTGCTGAACCCCACCCAACTCGACGAGAGGCGGCCGGCCGGCCGGTTCGTGGCCGAGGTCCTCACGACCTTGGTCGAGACCGCCGACGTCGGCGTCGACCTGCTCGATCTGGACGCTCTCGCCCACCGGATGATCGTCGACCGCGGAGCGGAGTCCTGCTACATCGACTACGCGCCGTCCTTCGGGCGCGGGCCGTTCGGCAAGGTCCTGTGCACCAGCGTCAACGACGCCGTCCTGCACGGTCTGCCACACCGGTACAAGTTGCGCGACGGCGACCTGGTGAGCTTCGACTTCGCGGTCAGCGTCGACGGGTGGGTGTGCGACTCGGCCGTCAGCACGATCGTCGGGACCCCGCGCGAGGAGGACCTGCGCCTGATCGAGGCGACCGAGGTCGCGCTCGCGCGAGCCATCGAGGTCGCCCGCGCCGGCAACAAGATCGGGGACATCAGCGCCACCATCGGCGAGACCGCCCGCGAGTACGGCTACGCGGTCAACACCCAGTTCGGCGGTCACGGGGTCGGACGGACGATGCACGGCGACCCCCACGTGCCGAACGACGGGCGGGCCGGGCGCGGGTTCCCGCTCAAGCCCGGACTGGTCATCGCCATCGAGCCGTGGTTCCTCGCCTCGACCGACCAGATCCGGATGGACGACGACGGCTGGACGATCCGCAGCGCCGACGGGTCCCGCGGCGCGCACAGCGAGCACACGATCGCGATCACCGACGGCGACCCGATCGTCATGACCGCCCGCGACTGATCCTCAGCCGTCCAGGAGCTGGTGGCAGACCTGCAGCAGCAGGCCGTCGGAACCGACGTGGGCGGCCAGCATGACGCCCACCGGCAGACCGTCGTGCTCGTGGAGCGGGAGGCTGGCCGCGGGCTGTCCGCTCATGTTCATCAGCGCCGTGTACGGCGTGAAGAGCAGCTCGCGACGGTGGTCCTCGACCGGATCCCCCGATTCGGTGAACCAGGCGTGCGGCTGGGGCGGCAGGGCCAGCGTCGGCGTCAGGAACAGGTCGAACGACGCAAGGGACTCGTTGACCGTGGCGGTGGTCAGCTCCAGGTGGCTCATCGCCGCGGCCAGCTCCGGGGCGGAGGCGCGTCCTCCCCGCTCATACCAGTAGCGGGTGTTGCTGCGCAGACGGTCCAGCGACTCCGGGGGCAACGGGACCGAGGCCATACCGGCGGACCAGACGACGTTGAACTGTGCCTCCAGCTCCGCCGGCCACGGATTCTCGATCTCGACGACCTCGTGACCGAGCTCGGTGAGCCGCTCACGCGCCACCTCGACGGCGGTGACGGACTCCGTCGACGCCTGCGCGAAGTCCAGGTAGGGGCGGGTCCAGGTGGCGATCCGGAGCGATCCGGGGTCCCGTTGGATCAGCGACCGGAACGGCGCCGCAGGAGCGGGCCACACTCGCGAGGAGCCGGGCACCGGTCGGGCGATCACGTCGAGAAGGGCCGCGGCGTCGCGGACCGTGCGGCTCAGCACTCCGTCCGTGGTGAGCCCGTTCCAAGACGGGGAGTCCGGGCCGGTGACGACGCGGCCGCGACTGGGCTTGAAGCCGAACACGCCGCAGCAGGAGGCGGGGATCCGGATCGAGCCGCCGCCGTCGCTGCCGGGGGCCAGCGGCAGCAGGCGGGCCGCGACCGCCGCGGCCGCCCCGCCACTGGATCCTCCGGCGTTCCGATCGGGATCGGCCGGGCAGCGCGCCGGCCCGACGAGGTCGTTGTCGGTGTAGGAGCTCAGGCCGAACTCCGGGGTGTTCGTCTTGCCGAGGCTGACGAACCCCGCGGCCTCGACCAGGTCCACCAGGTGGGCGCTGCGCTCGGGCACCGCGTCGGCGAGCAGGGTCGATCCCATCGTCGTGCGCACGCCGGCCGTCGCGGTCAGGTCCTTGAACGCGGTGGGGACGCCGGCGAAGCGCGGGCGATCGGGCGTGGAGTCCCAGTGCGCCGCTCGCTCCAGCGCGCGCTCGGCGGTCACCGTGATGAACGCGCCGAGGTCGTCAGCCTCGATCCGTTCCAGGAAGTGGCGGGTCACCTCGACGCAGGAGACCTCGCGACGGGTGATCACCTCGGCGAGGTCGTGCGCGTCCAGCTCGTGCAGTTCGGTCACGATGCCACCGTCTCGCGACCGCGCCGGTTCGACAAGAGGGCAGGCTTGACGTGGTGCGCTCGTCGGGATCGACTGGTGTCGGATCCGAGGTGAGAGCGAGGGCGGACGTGAAGAGCGAGCGTGAGATCAGTCTGGCGTACCTGCGAGAGGCGCGCGGGGAGGTGCTGCGCGCGGTGCACGGGGTGGACGAGTACGAGGCGCGTCGGCCGCTGACCCGCAGCGGAACGAACCTGCTGGGGATCGTGAAGCACCTGGCGATCGTGGAGCACGACTACGTCGCCACCCGTGCCGGGTACAGCGAGGTCATCGCACCCCGGTGGGACGTCGCGGCGGACCAGGCCGACAACTTCGACCTGTGGCTCACCGCCGACGAGTCGGCCGCCGAGATCATCGACTACTACCTCGCGGTGGCCCGCAACACCGAGCGGGCGGCCGCCGACCTTCCGGCGGACGCGACGGTGACCGTTCCCTGGTGGACTCCGCCGGAGTCCACCTTCGATCGACTCCTGGTCCACCTGGTCGCCGAGACGGCGCAGCACGCCGGCCACCTCGACATCCTGCGGGAGGGCATCGACGGGCAGGGCGACGCCTGGGACGAGGTGCGGCCCGAGCGGGACGAGGCGTGGTGGTCGCGGCTGTGGGCGGAGATCGCGGCGGCCGCCGAGGGGTACCGCAACGCCGGGGCGACGGTCGAGGTCCCCGAGGCCGCCCGGGTCTGATCGCCGAGCGGCCGCGGGGCGCGGATCAGGAGTCGACCGAGACGATCTCGACGACGAACACGAGGTTCTTGCCCGCCAGCGGGTCGCCCTCGACCTCTTCGGTCCCGTATCCGTACTCGGCCGGCACATTGATCAGGACTGTCGAGCCGACCTTCTGTCCGATGACGCCGACCTTGAACCCGGGCACGACGCCGTCGGTGGGGAACTGCGCCGGCTGGCCCTTGGCGCCGAAGTTCTGCTGAACGACCTTGCGCGGCTGTTCCCACGTCCGGAGCTGGTACTTGACGGTGACCACGTCGCCGGCCTCGACGGTGTCGCCGTCACCCTCCTGGAGGACCTTGACCAGGACGTCGGTCGGCGGGTCGACGTCGGGAAGCTCGACCTGCGGCTTCGGCTTGTCCAGCGAGACCTTCGGGACGTCCTCGGTCCACGGCTTCGGCTCGGGGTCGACCCGGACCTTGACCACGTCGGTCACGATCACGAGCGCATCGGTGCCCTTGATGTCCAGGTCCGCCAGTCCGGCGTCACCGTACACGTCGGCCGCGGCGACCGTGGTGACCAAGCGCGATCCGGTCGGGACGCACTCGATGCCCGCGCGGAAGGCCTCGAAGGTGTTCTCGTCGCCGACGGTCAGCGTCGCGGGCTGGCTCAGGGCGCGGTCGCCGGTGCGGCCGTTGAAGATCGAGATGACGGCCTCGACCTGGTCACCGGGCTCCGTGACGTCGCCGTCCCCCTCGTCGACGACCGTCCGCTGCAGGTCGTCGGGCTCGATCTCCTGCGGGGTCGAGAACGTGGCCGTCGGGTCGGCCTTGCCGAACTCTCCGCTGACCTCGACCGCCTCGCTCGTCGAGCCCGACTCGAAGGTCGCGCAGGTGTCGTCGGTGGCCTTGTCGGCGGTGTCGTCGTCGTTCCCGCACGCGGCCAGCGGGACGAGGCCGAGCAGCAGGACGGCGGGCAGGGTCTTGAGGTTCGACATGGGGTGGGATCTCGTTTCGTCGGGGCGGTTCACCGGCAAGCCTGCCGAGCGTACCTGTTAGAACCCTGTGAGTTCGCCAAGAACCCGCCATGCCGGGGTCGAACGACCTTTGGCAGGATGTGCGCGTGCTCACCACCATCGATCGCTACTTCAAGATCAGCCAGCGCGGGTCCTCGATCGGCCAGGAGGTTCGCGGCGGCGTCGTGACCTTCTTGACGATGGCCTACATCATCGTCCTGAACCCCATCATCCTCAGCGGTGTCGCCGACGCGGACGGCAAGTTCCTCGGCGGCGGGACCGAGCCGGGCTCCGGCTTCGCCACGATCGCCGCATGCACCGCGCTCGTCGCCGGTCTGCTGACGATCCTGATGGGCGTCGTGGCCAACTTCCCGATCGCGTTGGCGACGGGACTCGGCCTGAACGCCTTCGTCGCCTTCGCGGTCGCGTCCCAGATGACCTGGGCCGATGCGATGGGCCTGGTCGTCCTCGAGGGTCTGGTCATCCTCGTGCTCGTGCTGACCGGATTCCGCAAGGCCGTGTTCGATGCGGTCCCGGGCCAGTTGAAGACGGCGATCGCCGTCGGCATCGGCCTGTTCCTGACCCTCATCGGCCTGATCGACGCGGGCTTCGTCCGCACCACGGGCAACGCCGCCCCGCCGATCGGCATGGGCATCGGTGGCGAGCTCGCCGGCTGGCCGGTGTTGGTGTTCTGCATCGGCCTGCTGCTGATGATCGGCCTGCACACCCGTCGCGTGCCCGGGGCGATCCTGATCGGCATCATCGTCACCACGATCATCGCCATCATCGTCCAGGCGATCACCGACACCCCGGCGTCCAACGGCGACCCGGAGTCGAAGGGCTGGAACCTCAACGTCCCCGCCTGGCCGGACTCGCTGGTCTCGACGCCGGACTTCTCCCTGCTGGGCGAGTTCAACCTGCTCGGCTCCTTCGAGCGTGTCGGCATCGTGGCCGCGACCCTGTTGGTCTTCACGCTGATGCTGGCCGACTTCTTCGACACGATGGGGACCATGACGGCCGTCGGCGCCGAGGCGGGCCTCAACGACGAGGAGGGGGCTCCCGAGGGCGCCCAGCGGATCCTGATCGTCGACTCCGTCGCCGCGGCGGCGGGCGGTGCGGCCGGCATCTCGAGCAACACCTCGTACGTGGAGTCGACCGCGGGCGTCGCCGACGGTGCGCGCACCGGTCTGGCGAGCGTCGTCACGGGCGTGTGCTTCCTGCTTGCGACGGTGTTCACGCCGATCGTGCAGATCATCCCGAACGAGGCCGCCGTGGCCGCCCTGGTGCTGGTGGGCTTCCTCATGATGACCCAGGTCACCGAGATCGACTGGAAGGATCCCGAGATCGCGATCCCGGCGGTCCTGACGATCGCGCTCAT
>JAJUII010000208.1 GCA_029265505.1 Aeromicrobium choanae | reverse complement strand
TCATGCTTTCCAGTTTCTCTCGCAGGGGCTCTCTCGTCGAGCCCTTGTGCGGGCGTCAGGCCCCGATGATGAAGGCCTCGAGCTCGGCGCGGGCCTTGTCGTCGGCCATCTGGACCGGCGGCGACTTCATCAGGTAGGCCGAGGCCGGGATGATCGGGCCGCCGATGCCGCGGTCCTTGGCGATCTTCGCCGCGCGGATGGCGTCGATGATGATGCCGGCCGAGTTCGGCGAGTCCCACACCTCGAGCTTGTACTCCAGGTTCAGCGGGGCGTCACCGAAGGCGCGGCCCTCGAGACGCACGTACGCCCACTTGCGGTCGTCGAGCCACGCGACGTAGTCCGACGGGCCGATGTGGACGTTCTTGTCGTCGATCTTGCCCGCGAGCGGACCGTTCAGATTGGACGTGACGGCCTGCGTCTTGGAGACCTTCTTCGACTCCAGGCGCTCGCGCTCGAGCATGTTCTTGAAGTCCATGTTGCCGCCGACGTTGAGCTGGTACGTGCGATCGAGCACGACGCCGCGGTCCTCGAACAGCTTGGCCATGACACGGTGCGTGATGGTCGCGCCGACCTGGCTCTTGATGTCGTCGCCGATGATCGGGACGCCGGCGTCCTCGAACTTGCGGGCCCACTCCGGATCGGAGGCGATGAAGACCGGGAGTGCGTTCACGAAGGCGACCTTCGCGTCGATGGCGCACTGGGCGTAGAACTTGTCGGCCTCCTCCGAGCCCACCGGCAGGTAGGAGACGAGCACGTCGGCCTGGGTGTCCTTGAGGACCTGGACGACGTCGACCGGCTCGGCGTCGGACTCCTCGATCGTCTGCAGGTAGTACTTGCCGAGGCCGTCGAGCGTCGGACCACGCTGCACGGTGACGCCCAGCGGCGGCACGTCGGTGATCTTGATCGTGTTGTTCTCGCTGGCCTGCGTCGCCTCCGCCAGATCGAAGCCGACCTTCTTGGCGTCGACGTCGAACGCGGCGACGAACTCGACGTCGCCGATGTGGTACGGGCCGAACTGGACGTGCATGAGACCCGGGACGGTGTCCGCCGGGTCGGCGTTCTTGTAGTACTCGACGCCCTGGATCAGCGACGTGGCGCAGTTCCCGACGCCGACGATGGCCACGCGGACCTTGTTCTCCGAACTCATGGAGACCTCACTCTTTCTCTTCTGTCGTGTTGTCGTCGTTCTCCGTGAACGCGTCGGCGCGTTCGCGGTCGATCAACTCGGTCAACCAGCTGATCTCGCGCTCCACCGACTCCAGGCCGTGGCGCTGGAGTTCGCGGGTGTAGGCGTCCATCCGCTCGCGACGCTGGGCCGCGGCGGATCGGACGTTCTCGAGCCGCTCCTCGAGACGTGACCGGCGTCCCTCGAGGATGCGGACACGGGTCGGGGAGCTGGTCCGTCCGAACAGGGCGAATCGGATCCCGAAGTTCTCGTCGTCCCATGCCGACGGTCCGCCGTCCTCCAGCAGCGAGGTGAAGTACTCCTTGCCCTCGGCCGTGAGGCGGTAGACGATTCGGGATCGCTTGCCCCGCGGTGACGTCTCGGTGTCGGCGGCGATGTACCCGGCCTTGGTCAGTTGCTTCAGGCAGGGGTAGAGGGTGCCGTAGGACAGCAGGCGCGTCCATCCGAACAGTCCGTTGACGTGCTTGCGGAGCTCGTAGCCATGCATCGGGGAGTCGGCGAGCAGACCGAGGACGGCCAGTTCGAGTGCTGCTCCGCGTCGAGCCATGGCCGCCTCCTCCCCGCTGGTGTCGTTCCGATGCCACGATCGGCTATATCGACACGATACATCGCCTCGGCAGTGGTTCACCACCTTCCCCACGCCCCGGTCATGGGATTCTCAGGAAGATCGGTCAGACTGGATCGCTGGCAAGGCGTCGTCGGAAAGGAACCCGTTCGTGGCGAGAACTCGCACGAAGGCCACATCACGCACCAAGCCCGGACAGGGCCGGCTCTCCCGGTTCGTCCGACGCATCGGCGGATCCGGCCCCTGGCCGGTGCGCCTGCTGCGGTGGCTGCTGTTCCTGAGCGTCATCGGCCTGGTGGTCGGCGCGATCGCGTTCGCGGTGCTCTACACGACGATCAAGATCCCCGATCCCAACGCCGACTTCCAGACTGAGACCACCAACGTCTACTACGCGGACGGCACGACCAAGCTCGGCAGCTTCGCCACCCAGGACCGCGACAGCATCCCGTACGAGGAGATCCCGCAGATCATGCGGGACGCGATCGTCGCGGCGGAGGATCGCACCTTCTGGGAGAACCGCGGCATCGACGTCAAGGGCATCATCCGGGCCGCCCGGGACAACGCCGCCAGCGGCCAGATCACCGGCGGCGGGTCGACGATCACCCAGCAGTACGTGAAGATCCTCTACCTGAACCAGGAGCGCTCCTACACCCGCAAGGTGAAGGAGGCGATCTTGTCGGTGAAGATCCACAACCAGCTCAGCAAGGAAGAGATCCTCGAGGGCTACCTCAACACGATCTACTACGGCAACGGCGCCTACGGCGTCGAGGTGGCCTCACAGACGTACTTCGGTCGCCCGGCCTCCAAGCTCAACGTCCGCCAGGCCGCGTTCCTGGCGACCGTCGTCAACAGCCCCTCGTACTACGACCCCTACGTCGAGGGCGCCAAGGAGCGGATCCTGCCGCGGTACAACTACGTCATCGACGGTATGCGCAAACAGGGCACCATCACTCCCGAGAAGGCCGCCGAGCTGACCGACAAGCTCCCCAAGTTCAAGAAGAAGCGGGCCAACCAGCGCTTCGGCGGCCCGAAGGGACACCTGCTCGAGCTGGTGAAGACCCAGGTGCGCCGGCAGGGCTTCCTCGACTCCGAGATCGAGGGCGGCGGCCTGCGCGTCGTCACGACCTTCGACAAGGACATGCAGGACGCCGCGGTCGCGGCGGTCGACGCGGTCGCGCCGGACGGCCTCGACGAGCTGAACACCGCGATCGTCTCGGTCGAGCCGGGAACCGGCGCGGTCAAGGCGATGTACGGCGGACCGGACTATCTGAAGAACCAGCTGAACTGGGCGACGCTGGGCACCCAGCCCGGATCGACGTTCAAGGTGTTCGGCGTGATCGCCGCGCTGGAGAACGGGTACAGCCTGCAGACGCGGCTCAACGGCAACGCCCCGCTGCGGATCGGCGACGCGGTCATCGAGAACCAGGGTGACGCCGGGGGTCGGTCGTACGGTTACATCAGCCTGGAGGCGGCCACCCAGCACTCGGTCAACACCGCGTTCGTCGACCTGACCGACCAGATGGACGACGGCGAGAAGAAGATCCTCCAGGCCGCTCGCGAGGGCGGCATCCCCGAGGAGACGGTCAAGAACATCGACCCGGTGATCGGCGTGTCGCTCGGCTACGCCCCGGTGGCGCCGATCGACATGGCCAACGCCTACGCGACGATCGTCGCGGAGGGCAAGCGTGCCGAGTGGCACGTCGTCGAGACGGTCGAGGACGCCCGCGGCGAGCCACTGTTCAAGCACCCGACGGTGACGAAGCAGACGATCGACGAGGACGTCGCCGCCGACACCCTCGCGGCGCTGCAGACCGTGGTCCGGGCCGGATCGGGCACGCGCGCCCAGACCTTCTGCCCGACCGCCGGCAAGACCGGCACGGCGACCGCCACCGATCCCGACGGCAGCAACGAGCGCGTCTCCTCGTCGTGGTTCGTGGGCGCGACCCCGCGACTGGCGACCGCCGTGATGTACAACCGGGGCAAGGGCAACGAGCAGCTCGAGGGCTACCTCCAGCCGTTCTACGGCGGCACCTACCCCGCGATGACCTTCCAGAACTACATGAACGCGGCTCTCGCCGGGACCGAGTGCGGCACCTTCCCGCCGCGGGCCAACATCAAGGGCGACAAGGGCACCGTCGTCGCGCCTCCGAAGAAGGAGGACGACGACGACGAGAAGAAGGAGAAGCCGAAGAAGGAGAAGAAGACGCGGCCGACGCGGCCCACGCCTCCGCCTCCGCCGACGACGGCTCCGGAGCCCTCGCCCGAGCCCGAGCCGGAGCCGGAGCCTGAGCCCGAGCCGGAGCCGGACCCGACGAACACGCCCTCGGCCCAGCCGAGCGCGCCCGGAGGACCCGGTGGGGGTCCGGGTGGTGGCGGTCCCGGCGGTGGGGGTCCCGGCGGCCGCGACTGAGCGGTCGGGCTATGCCTCGACGATCGCGTCGAACGTCGCGATCGTGTAGCGCACCTGG
>JAJUII010000163.1 GCA_029265505.1 Aeromicrobium choanae | reverse complement strand
TGTGCTCGGGTCGGGCGCGGCGTTCGTGATGTTCACCGACCTGGCCGGCCGGGTGGGCGCGACCCGTGGCTCCATCACGACCTACCTGGCTCCGGTGATCGCGCTCGCACTGGGCGCCGGACTGGCCGGTGAGGCGATCGCCCGTCTGTCACTGCTCGGCATCGTCCTCGTGCTCGTCGGCGCGTGGCTCACCTCGGCCGGGCGCGGTCCGACGCCTAGTGATGGCGCAGGGCGTCGATGAGCTCGTCCTTGGTCATGTCCGAGCGCCCCTCGACGTCCAGCTCGGCGGCACGCTCGCGCAGCTCGTCGACGGTCCAGTCCTCGTAGTCGCCGGAGCGGCCGCCCTTGCGGCCGACCTCCGACCGAGAGCTGCCGGCGGCGGCGTTCGCGATCCTGGCCGACTTCTCCTTGGAGGCGCCGTCCTCGCGGAGCGCCTCGTACAGCTCGGGGTCCTTGATGCTCGGCCCGGGCTCCTTCTCCTGGGGCATGGTCTGCTCCTTCCGTCCCGCGGGGCGTACCCGATCACCGACGTGGCAATCGCTCAGCGCAGCGGATCGACGCCGCGCAGGGCGTCCGGACGCGTGCCCGTGACGATCTGCTCGGCCAGGAGCCGGCCGGACACCGGCCCCAGAGTGATGCCCCACATGCCGTGACCCCCGGCGATGAAGACGCGGGGGTCCGCCGAGGCGCCGATGAGGGGCAGACCGTCGGTGGTGCACGGGCGCGACCCGACCCACTCGTCCTGACGGTCCGCCAGGTGCGCGCCGGTGAGCAGCTGCCCCGCCTGCTCGACGAGCGCCTGGATGCGTCGGGGGTCCATCGGCGCGGAGGCCTTGCGGAACTCCATCATCCCCGCGATGCGGAGTCGATCCCCGATCGGCGTGCACGCGACCCGCTGGGTCGGGAAGTAGACCGGCCCGCTCGGCAAGGAGTCGACCGGGACCGAGAACGAGTACCCCCGGCCGGCTTGGACGATCCGACGGACACCGAATCGTCCGGCCACCTGATCGAGCCAGGCGCCGGTCGCCAGCACGACCGCGTCGAAGCTCCGCTCGCCGATCCGGACGGCGTCGGTCGAGGAGACGATGTCGACCTCGCCGGCGTGCTCGACGAGCGTGCCGCCACGAGCGCGCACCGCGCCGGCCAGAGCGCGGACGAACCCGGCCGGGTCGATGAACCGCTCGCCTCGGATGCGGATCGCCGCACCGACGGCCGCGGAGAGCGCGGGCTCGGTGGCCCGAGCTGCCGCGCCGTCCACGATCTCGTAGTCGACGGTCTGGCCGGCGCGCCGGATCTGCTCGAACTCGTCGAGCAGTCCGCGAGTCTCCTCGACGGTACGGAAGGCGGCGGTGAACGGGTCCGCGTCTCGGGTCCGGGCCTCGACCCCACCGGCGGTGAGCTCGTCGAACGCGTCGAGAGCCCGCGTGTTCAGGGGGATGAGGGCCGCCATCGCGCGCCGCCAGCGCGCCGTCGTGCAGTTGCGGGTGAAGCCGGCCAGGAACCGCAGCAGCCGCGGATCCGCGGTGATCGGCACGTAGACGGGAGACTTGGCGCTGAGGACCGCCCGCAACCCGTAGCGGAGCACGGAGGGGTCGGCGAGCGGCACGGCCATGCTCGGAGTCAGCCACCCGGCGTTGCCGCGGCTCGATCCGGACGCCACCTCCGCGCGTTCGTAGACGGTCACCTCGACCCCCCGCTCCTGGAGGAACCATGCCGTGGCCAGACCGACCATGCCGGCTCCGACGACGGCGACGTGCTGGGGTGCTGGGGTACCGGCGGTCATGACCTCATCATGTCCCACCTTCGGGCGTTGCGCGGGCCGCGCGCCGAGGCGCTCGGACGCTGTCGCAGATCGTCCCGCGGGCGTACCGTCGAGGCATGTGCCGCAACATCCGGGTCCTGCACAACTTCGAGCCCCCGACGACCGACGACGAGGTGCGCGAGGCCGCTCTGCAGTTCGTGCGCAAGGTCAGCGGCTCGACGCGACCTTCGAAGGCCAATCGCGAGGTCTTCGAGCGCGCCGTCAGGGACGGGCGCGCCACGAGAAGCGCATGGAGCGTGAGGTCCGGCTGCGCACGGGCGACGACTGACGCCCGTGCGCACCCGAGTCGCCGATCAGCAGCAGATCGGCGGGCCCTCAGCGTGCGCGGCCACCGGCGGAGGCGTGCTCGCGCCCGAGTAGGAGGCCCAGGCCGATCATCAGGACGGCCAGCCCGAAGTGCAGCCAGTCGTCCGCCGAGTTCAGCGGCACGAAGTTGGCCTGGTGCTCCTTGTTCACGAACAGGCCGTACAGCCACAGCACGCCGTACACGGCACCGCCGCCGATGAGGTACCCACGAGCGGCGGGCCACGCCCGGGCCGCGGCCAGCCCCGCGACGCCGAACAACAGGTGGACGATATTGTGCAGGATCGACACCTGGAAGATCCCGAGCAGCATCGCCTCGGAATGGTGGCCGGCGAACTCCATCGTGTCGTAGTCGGTGGTGATCCCCGGGACGAACCCGGCGATGCCCACCAAGAGGAACACGGCGCCGATCACGGTCGCCGCCAACTGCATCTTCGTCCGTGTCATGGCGATTCCTTCCGGTCGCGTGATCACGTGGCGCCCCGCGGGCGCCGGCTCTCACCGGGGCGGGTTCTCCTCGCGGGCCCGCGCGGTGAAGAGCAGGGAGAGCACGATGCCGAGGACACCGACGCCCATGAGGATGTAGCCCGTCGTCACCAGATCGATCCCGTTGATGGAATCGCGCACGGCGAACGACAGGATCGCGCCGAGCGCGAGCAAGAACAACGAGCCACCGAGGTACATGGAGCGACCTCCTTCGGCCTCGCTCGTCGAGGCCCTCTGCCTCGACGGTGCCACGAGCGGGGCGGGTTCGCACCTCGAGTCGGAGCGGATCAGTCCTCGACGTCGACCCAGGCCTGGGCGCCCGGGGTGATCGCGTCCACGGTGACCGCGCCGAAGGATCCGAGCACGAACGTGACGGGCTTGCGGGTGTCCACGCCGGGGGGAAGCACGAACGTCGAGGTGGTCGGCACGTAGTCCATCGTCGAGATGCGACCCTCGACGGGCTTGACCGTCACGGTCACCGTCTGGCCCTCGGCGGCGGCCTTGCGCACCAGTGCCGGGTTGCCGCTGCTGCCGTAGGTGATGACGTGGATCAGCAGGTCGTCGCCGACGTGCACCCCGGCCGGCGATGCGTCGGTCGGCGTCGCGCCGTCGGGCAGGCCCCGGTACGGCGACGGCGTCTTCGCGGGGGTGGTGGGGCTGCTCGCCGCGGCGTCGTCGTCGCCCTCGGCGCCGCACGCGGTCATGGAGACGGCGGTGAGCACGAGGACGAGGACGAGGACGACGACGCGCATGGAGGCTCCCTGACGATCAGACCGGGAGCAATCGTGTCACGAAGTGCGTCAGCTGGTCGACGTTGGCGCACTCGTACATCGGCACGATCTCGGAGTAGGCGAGGGCCTCGGAGTCGCCCAGGCCCCACCGGGTGTGGTGCTCCGGGTTCAGCCAGTAGGTGCGCCGGGAGCGCATGGCGATCTCATGGAGCGCGTCGAACCGCGGATTCTGGTTGTTGTTGCGGGCGTCACCGAGGATCAGTACCGCCGTGCGCGGACCGACGGCCTCGAGGAAGAACTCCCGGAAGTCCAAGAAGGCCTCGCCGTAGTCGCTGCTGGTGTGCCACTTGGTGATCCGGGCCTCCTGGCGGATGCGCGGCTCGATGTCGGCGCCACCGGAGACGGCGCCGTCGCGGACGATCTCGGTGACCTCGGCCATCGCGTTGACGAACGCGAACACGCGCACCTTGCTGAACTGGGCGCTGAGTGCCTGCACGAGCAGCATCGTGAAGTTGGAGAACCCCGCGACCGACCCGGACACGTCGCACAACAGCACCAGCTCGGGTCGACTCGGCCTCGGCTTCTCGTAGACCGGGCGCATCGGCACGCCACCGGTGCCCATCGCCCGTCGCAGCGTGCGACGCATGTCGATCGCCCCACGACGCCGACGCCGACGTCGGGCCGACAGCCGGGTGGCGAGGACCCGGGCGAGCGGCTGCACCTGCCGTCGGAGCTCCTCGAGCTGCTGGCGGTTGGCGGTGAGGAAGTCGACCCGATCCTGGGAGTTGCGCACGGCGTGCTTGGCCACGAGCGAGCGACCGCGCAGTTCGGCCGAGCGGCGTCGGGCCTCACTCTGGACCATCTCGCGGAAGGCGTCCACGCCGCGGCGGATCTCGTCGCGGGCGAGTCGGTCCGTGAACTGGGTGCCCAGTCCGTGGCCGCCCTGGCCGGAGCCCCCTCCCTGCATGGCCATCGCCGCGGCGATCAGCGTCTGAGGCTGGAGCCGATCGATGGTCTGGTACGCCGACCATCCGGCCGTGTCGGTACCGGGCTGTCCGACCTGGCCGAGCGTGTCGACGGCGATCTCGGCGATCTGGGCCAGCGTGCGAGGGTCACGGTCCAGCAGCGCCATGAGCAGCAGCTCCCGCAGCTGCGTGACGTCCATGTCCTCGGCCTCGCGCGCCGACTCCGGGCGCCCGACGCCGGCCGGGAAGTACAGGTCGAAGGTCTGGTCGAACACGTCCCGCTGGCCGCCGCGGCGGACGAGCGCCGCCGCGAGTCCCTCGCGCAGCAGCTCGCGGTTCTCCATCCCGAGCACCCGCACGACCTCGCCGGCGTCGATGGTCTCGCTCGGGCCGGCGTTGACGCCCTTGGCCCGCAGCGCCTCGACGAACTCGACCAGCCGGGTCGCGACCTGGGAGGTCATGACAGGACGGACTCCAGGTCGAGCTGGGCGCGCGCCTTCTCGATGTCGTCGGTGTGCTTCAGGACGACGCCCAGGCTCTCGGAGACGACCTCGTCGTCGAGCGCCTCCGCGCCGAGCGCCACCAGCGTGCGGGCCCAGTCGAGAGTCTCCGAGACCGAGGGCGCCTTCCGCAACGGCATGGCGCGCAGCGCATTGACGACGCGGATGAGCGAGTCCGCCAGAGCGGTGTCCAGTCCCGGCACCTTGAGCGCGACGATGTCGCGCTCCAGCTCGGCGCTGGGGAACTCGATGTGCAGGAAGAGGCAGCGACGACGCAGCGCCTCCGACAGCTCGCGAGTCGCGTTCGAGGTGAGGACGACGAACGGGCGCTGTGTCGCGGTGACCGTCCCGAGCTCGGGGATGGTGATCTGGAAGTCACCCAGGACCTCCAGCAGCAGACCCTCGATCTCGACGTCGGCCTTGTCGGTCTCGTCGATGAGCAGCACGGTGCGGTTCTCGTTGCGGATCGCGGTCAACAGGGGCCGGGGGAGGAGGAACTCCTCGGAGAAGATGTCGGACTTCGCCTCACTCCAGGTCTCGTCCTGGCCGGCCGAGATGCGCAGCAGCTGCTTGGCGTGGTTCCACTCGTAGATCGCGCGCGACTCGTCGACGCCCTCATAGCACTGCAGGCGGACCAGGTCGGCTCCGCTGGCCTCGGCGACGGCGCGGGAGAGCTCGGTCTTGCCGACGCCGGCCGGGCCCTCGACCAGCAGAGGCTTGCCGAGCTCGCTGGCCAGGAACACGGTGGTGGCGATCGCGTCGGAGGCCAGGTAGCCCGCGGCGGCGAGTTTGGTCTTGACGTCCTCGACGGAGGAGAACGGCATCGTGCCGGTGTTGAACATGGATTCAATCTACGCTGTCCTCATGGCGACGGTGCACGCGCGGTACGAGACGAGACGATCCGTGTCGGACGCGTTCGCCGCCGTGACGCGGTGGGAGGACCACCGGGTGCCCC
>JAJUII010000133.1 GCA_029265505.1 Aeromicrobium choanae | reverse complement strand
CGCCGCAGCGAGCGCCTCCGCCGGAGGCGTGCCTCGTGACATCAGACGGTGCACGTCCTGCAGGACCTCGCACGCCTCGTCGTCGGCGACGGCGGCGGGGGAGGCGATGACGCACCGCGCGCCGGCATGGAGCCACGCGTTGACCATCCCGAGCGACTCCTCGGCCCACCGCTGTGTCGACCGTCCCACCTCGCACGCGGACAGGATCACCACGTCCGGGACCCGGGCGAGTCGATCGAGGTCGTAACCGAAGAGCGGGCCGTCGTGAAGCACGATGCCGGAGAAGAGCGGGTGCTCCGCCGCATGGCGGCCGTGGGCCGACACGTGCAGCAGGTCGAGCTCACCTGCCAGGTCGAGCACCGCCTCGACCGTCGCCTCACCGTCGGTCAGCACCCGGGCCCGCCTCCAGTGCGCCGCCGACTGCGTGACCTCCTCGACCGCACGCGGGACCTGCGGCCCGGCGACGAATCCCATCGTGGACGGCTCCGCGAGTCCGTGGGTCGCCAGCCAGCGGGAGGCGCTCGGCGCGACGGTCACGGCCCGACCGACCAGACCGGGCAGCATGGACCACGGGATGCCGGCCAGGATCCCGGCCTGGGTGAGGACCACCCGCCGGTCGCCGATCAGGGGGAGCAGCGGTGTCACGAGCAGCGCGGCGATCTGGCCGAGTCGACGAGCGCGGCCGGCGATGACCACGCGGGCGAGCGCCTCGCCCAGCTCGCCCGCGCTGACGTCGAGGTCGGCGCGCAGGCCGCCCAGGGTCGACAGCACCCGCTCGGCCGGTCCCAGATCCACGACGCGTTGGTCCTGATCGGTGACCACGAGGGCGTGCACGCGGTCGTCCCCGTCCCACAGGTAGCTGACCAGCGCGGTGTCCGTGCCGAGTGCGCCCCGCATCTCGCCCAGTTCGACGACCCGACTCACCCGGCCGGAGCCCTCACCGCGCCAGGCACGCTGTCGGACGCGCTCGCGCAGCTCGGCCAGCCGCCGCGCCTCGGCGGTCCCGGCCGCCGGCTCGGTGACGGTCAAGGCGCGGATCTCGACGAGGTCCGCGGCCGCCTGCTCGTCACGTGGCGGCCTCACCGGGACCACCCTGGACGAGAGGGCGCGGGCGCGCTCGGACCACTCGAAGACCAGCTCGGGCGATCCGTCCCGGAGGGCCAGTCTGATGCCGTTCGCGGCGAGCTCGCGGCCGTGCCCGACGACCGCGCTGATCAGGTCGAGGCTTCCGAAGGACGACTGCCAGTCGTGCAACAGGTCCAGACCCGCGCGCAGATGGTGCAGGGCGCGCCGGCGGTGGCCGCGCGCCGCCGCGTGATCGCTCTTCGCCTGGCGCTCGAGCAGCCGCTCGGTCAGCGAGTCGCGTGCGTTCGTGCGGCCTCGGGCCAGGAGCTCGGAGGCGGTGTCGAGCTCGCCCAACGCGACCGCGGCGCGAGCCGCGTAGAGGTCGAGCAGCTGTGCTTCGTGGAGCATCCCGTGCTCGCGCAGCTCACCGGCGAGTCGGTCGGCCTGCGCGAGCCAGCTCGTGGTGCGTCGACCTGCGAGGACGTCGGCGATCAGCTCCAGCGCGTCGGCGCGCAGTGCCCAGGGATGGTTGCCGTGCCGGCGCAGGCGCCGTCCCGCCGCGCGCGCCAGCGTCCGTGCGCGTCGGGGATCGGACAGCAGCACGGCGCGCCCGAGCACGAATTCGCATTCGGCGCGCATCCGCGGCAGTCGCAGGGCGGTGAACCGGGTGAGAGCCTCGTGCAGCAGCCGCGTCGCGTCGGACGTGATCCCCGCGGCGAGGAGCGCCTCGGCCCGGTCCTGCGCCGACACCGCGGCCAGCTGGGAGCTCGCGCCGGTCATCGCCGTGCTCGCGTCGTCCATGTGTCGCATCGCCGCGACGAGGTCGCCGCCGAGCATCGCCACGTAGCCGACGTTGTGCAGGGCCACCGCGGCGCCGAGCTCGTCGCCGACCGCCCGGAAGTCCTCGATCGCGGTGGTGAAGTCCCGCTCGGCCTCGGTGAGGCGGCGCAGCTCCAGCAGGGTCGTGCCTCGGTTCACCAGTGCGTTGGCGCGCTCGGCGGTCCCGGGGGAGAGGGCCGGGACCGCGAGGTCGTACAGGGCCAGTGCCGCCAACGAGTCGCCGGCTCGCGTCAGCAGGACGGCCTGTTGGCACCGCACGACCGCACGCGAGTGGGGCGAGACATCTCGCAGGCGAAGAGCGTCCGCGCACCGCGCCAGCGCCGCCTCCCGGTCACCGAGCTCGCCCTCCACGTACGCCAGGGTGCCGAGGATCCGGGCGTGTCGGTCCTCGTCGTCGACGACCTCGAGCGCCTTGAGCAGATGCCGGCGGGAACGGCGGAAGTGGCCGGCGTTGACCGCCTCCACGGCACGCTCGTGCCACAGCCGAGCCGACTCCATGGGATCAGCGTCCCAACAGCTTCTCCACCGTCGTCCGGGCGCGTTCGACGGCGGCGGTGCGCGACTCCGTCGTCGGCAGGTCCGCCGCGACGGCGCGTGCCAGCTCGGCCGCGAACACGGCCGACGCGAAGGACGTGCCGCTCCAGACGGCGAACCCGCCCCGGTAGTCGTCGGGGTCGAGTGACTCGCGGAGGCGATCGTCGACGATGACCCGGGCCGGTGGCTCCAGGCCACCTTGGAAGGCGGGGACGGTGCTGAGCAGACTGGTGCCGGGGCGGTGCACGCCGATCCACGGGCCGACGTTGGAGAACAGCGCGTCGGATCGGCCGTTCGGATTGAGCGCACCGACTGCGACGATGGGCGCCGCGTCCGGATCGAGACGGATGAACCGCTCCACGCCCGGATGCGCGGCCCACGCGGCGGGGAACAGCGGTCGCCCGGTCGCGTCGTTGCCGGCCGAGCACACGATCGTGGTGCCCGTGCGACCGATCGCGGCGAGGAGCTCGTAGAAGGTCGGGTCGAACTTCTCGTCCTCGGGAGTCTCGTGGTAGTAGCCGAACGACAGGTTCAGCACGTCCAGGACGAGCGGATCGTCGTCGTCGCGCAGCAGGCGCGCGATCTTGGCGATGACGGTGATCAGGTCCGACTCGGCCAGCGTGCCGTCGGACTCGACCGCGCGCCACCACCAGATGTTCGCGTCGGGGCAGCCTTGGTGGACCAGCCCGACGATGAACGTCCCGTGGCCGGAGGCCTCGTCGATCATCCCGTCGAACGGTCCGCCGACGTCGCCGACCGTCTCGGGGGCGGTGTCGTCGTGGTCGAGCCCGATCGGTGGGGCGTCGCCCAGATCCGTGCCGTCGATGACGAACTCGGGATCGAACCACGGGTGCTCGCCACAGCCGGTGTCGATGACCCCCACGTGGGGTCGACGCCCACCGACCGGCTCGGGAGCGCGGTGCGGAGGAGGCCCCACGTAGGCGACGGGCTGTCGCCCGCCGAAGCCGACCTCGCCGTAGGCCTCGACGAGCGCGCCGTTCGAGCGGGTCACCGGGTTGGACCGCGTCACGGGGTTGGAGCGAGTCACGGGGTTGGACCGCGTCACCGGGTTGGAGCGGGTCACCGGATTCGAGCGAGTGACGGGGTTGCTGCGCGTCACCGGGGCGACCGACATCACGTGGTCCAGCCCGATGCCGTGCATGACCCGGCTGTCTCGTGGGGCCATCGCTCGGGCCGTCTGCAACAGCGACCAGGCGTCCGGCGGACGGGACCGCGCGTCGTCCTTGGCAATGATGAGCACGCGCACGAGGCCGACGGTGCCCTCCGCCCACGGATAGCGCGCCAGGCGCGAGCGACGCTCCTGCTCGGTGCTCTCGATCTCGATCCGCCCGTCGATGCCGAAGCTCCGGTCGACGTGCACCTCCCAGTGGAAGGTCTCGGCGGCTCGGCGCAGCAGTGCGATCGCCTCGTCGACGTCGATCAGGGTCGATACGAGCAGACGCGTGGAGAGGTAGTGAGTCGGCTTGGCGTCCGGGTGGGGCGTCGCCGAGGCCGTCGACGGGTCGAGGACCTTCCCCTCGCGCTCGGCCACGGTGCGACGTGGCTCCCAACCGTCCCGGGTGGAGAACCGCGGGATCGGGGGAAGCTCGGGCTCATGGGCGACCATGGGACTCCTCAGATCTCGAAGGTGGGCGTGGCCAGATCGTCACGACCCTCGACATCGAACCAGATTCGGATCAGTCCGACGGGGATCTCGGCCACCTCGAAGCGTCCGGCCGTCAGCGCCGAGGTCGTCTCGGCGTCACCGTGGACGACGCGCACCGTGCCGTCGGTCACGGGGGTGATCCAGCCGTCGATGCGGCGGGTGCCCTCGCCGGGTCCGTCGGTGACCCGGATCAGGACGGTCACGTCGTCGTAGGCGAACTCGATCGTGAGCGGGCCGGCGCCCCGCACCCCGGTCAGCTCGGTCGTGCGCTGCGTCATGGTCAGCAGCTCGTACTCGGCGTCGAGGTACTCGGCGGCGACCGCGGCGATCATGGCCTCGACGAGGTGCTCCGGCGGCGGGTCGAGCACCTCGTACATCGTGCGCAGATCGTCGAAGATCGGATCGCGTCCGCTCATGCCGTGGCCCCCTCGCCCGAGATGACGGCCCTGAGCTTGTCGAGGCAACGACGCCGGGTCGGGCCGATGCTCCCCACGGGCATGCCCAGGTCGTCGGAGATGTGCCGGTAGTCCGGGCGGTCGTCGAAGGCGATGATCCGCAGCAGGCGGCGGCAGCGTTCGTTGAGCTGGGCGACCGCGGCCCAGAGTCGATGGCTCTCGACGGCCTCCACGGCCTCGGCCTCCGCCGCCCGGCTGGCGGGCAGCACCGGCGCCAGCGACTCGTCGTCGGTGGCGTCCTCGCGGCGGTGACGGGACGAGACGCGCCACGCCTGCCGGCGGGCGGTGATGATGAGCCAGGACGCCACGGCGCGAGGGTTCTCGACCGCGTCGGCCCGGCGCACCAGCGTGAGCCACGTGTACTGGATGACGTCCTCGCAGACGTCCTCGTCGAGCCGGTACGCACGCACGACGTGCCACAGCACGGGTGTCATCTCGCGCACCAGCTCGTCGATGGCGCCCCGGTCGCCGTCACGCCAGCGGGCGAAGGCCTCTCCTGCGCGGACCCACGGTCCGTCGTCGCCCTCCGCCGGGCCGGGTGACCTCTTCTGCGTCACAGGGTTCATTGTGCTCACATCGGACATGAGCCCGGAAGGGGCCGGGGTGATACACGCCGCGCAGCGCGTGACCGGATCGACGCGTCGCCCGCAGGTAGCCTGTCGGGGTGCGACGATCCACCCTGCTGCTCACGGTGGTCCTCGGTCTCGGCGCTCTCGGCGGCTGCTCCGGCGGCGGCCCATACTGCGAGGCCGTGGACCGCGGTCGGGACACGCTCGCCACGTTCGGGGAGCGGACCGACGAGGCCTACGCGGCCTACGCGGAGGTGACCGCCGACATCGCCGCCGTGGCGCCGTCCGACGTCCGGCAGGAGTGGAAGGCGATCGCGAAGGCGACCAGGCGTGTCGTCAAGGCCCAGAAGAAGGCCGGTGTGCGCCTGCAGGACATGGACGACGACGAGGTCGTCAACGCGCTCACGCAGGCCGACATCGACCGCCTCGACGCGGCTTACGAGGCGTTCAACGACACCAAGACCCAGCGCAAGGACATGGTGCGGCACGTCCACGACGAGTGCGGCATCGACCTGTCCGAGAAGTGAGGAGACCGTGGCCCTTCCCGAACTGACCGACGAGCAGCGCCGCGAGGCCCTGGCCAAGGCGGCCGCCGCGCGCCAGGTGAGGGCGGAGGTGAAGAACCGCCTGCGCCACTCCGGAGCGAGCGTCGCCGACGTACTGGCCGAGGCCAAGCACAATGAGGCGATCGCCAAGATCAAGGTCCTGGACCTGTTGCAGGCGATCCCGGGCATCGGCAAGCTGACTGCCCGGCAGATCATGGCGGACCTCAACATCGCCGAGAGTCGTCGCCTGCGCGGGCTCGGCAGCAACCAGGCCCGCGGACTCATCGCGGAGATCGCCCGCCGTGGCTGAGTCCCGCCCCCGCCGTGGTCGGCTCATCGTCCTCGCCGGGCCCACCGCGGTCGGCAAGGGCACGGTCGCCGCATGGATCCGGGAGCATCATCCCGAGATCTGGATGTCCGTCTCGGCCACGACCCGGCCACCCCGCCCCGGCGAGGTCGACGGACACCACTACCACTTCGTCACCCCCGAGGAGTTCGATCGCCTCGTCGCCACCGACGGACTGCTCGAATGGGCGACCGTCCACGGCGTCCACCGCTACGGAACGCCCCGGGCCGCCGTGGAGGAGAGGCTGGCCGCGGGGGAGTCGGTGCTGCTGGAGATCGATCTGCAGGGCGCCCGCCAGGTGCGCAGCCGGATGCCGGAGGCGTTCTTGGTGTTCCTCAAGCCGCCGAGCTGGGAGGAGCTGGTCCGCCGCCTGGTGGGCCGGGGCACCGAGACCGAGGCCGAGCGCGAGCGCAGACTCGCCACCGCCCGCGAGGAGCTGGCGGCCGAGGACGAGTTCGACGCCACCATCGTCAACACCGAAGTCGAAGATGCCGGCCGGGAGTTGGTAGACTTGTTCAGATCCGGTCCGCCGGCACCGACCGCCGGCTAACCCACCCAATCTCTGGAGATTCTGAGTGTCCACGACACGTTCCATCGCCGAAGGCATCACCAACCCGCCGATCGACGACCTGCTCGAGAAGACCGACTCGAAGTACAAGCTCGTCCTGGTCAGCGCCAAGCGCGCCCGCCAGATCAACGCGTACTACTCGCAGCTGGGCGAGGGTCTGCTCGAGTACGTCGGCCCGCTCGTCGAGACCGACGTCCAGGAGAAGCCCCTCTCGATCGCGCTGCGCGAGCTCAACGAGGGCCTGCTCGAGGTCGAGGAGATCGACCCGAGCCAGTCCGCCACGGCCGAGGCCGCCGACGAGGCCGCCGCCGACGAGGCCTGAGACCTCGCCGATGAGCCGGATCGTCCTCGGGGTCACCGGCGGCGTCGCCGCGTACAAGGCCGCGCTGCTGCTGCGACTGTTCACCGAGGGGGGTCACGATGTCCGCGTCGTCCCGACCGAGTCGGCCCTGAAGTTCGTCGGCGCTCCCACCTGGGAGGCACTGTCGGGCCATCCGGTCCAGACCGGGGTCTTCGCCGACGTCCCTGAGGTGCCGCACGTCAAGCTCGGGCAGACGGCCGATCTGGTCGTCGTCGCTCCGGCGACGGCCAACACGCTCGCCCGCGCCGCCCACGGGCTTGCCGACGACCTGCTGACCAACACGCTGCTCACCGCGCGCTG
>JAJUII010000108.1 GCA_029265505.1 Aeromicrobium choanae | reverse complement strand
CATGGGCTCGGTCGCGATGCACCGCGACGTCGACTACACCCAGGGTGTCGCCATCACCTCGTCGATCCACCCGAACGAGACCACGCACATCGAACCGGTCCGCTACGGCAAGGGATCGAACGTCATGATGTTCGTCCAGATGGTGCTGTCCACCGACGGCAGCGGCCACGGCAAGCCCAGCGTCCGGACGATGCTGAAGAACATCGTCCGGATCCTGCCGAAGCTGCCGAAGCTGTACGACGCGTTCCACTGGTCCGAGCGCACGGTCATCGCGTTGGTCATGCAGGCGCGTGACAACTCGATCACCACCTACACGAAGCGGCGGTGGTTCGGCGGCCGCAAGATGACCACCAGGCAGGGGACCGGCGAGCCGAATCCGACCTACATCCCCGAGGCGCACCGCGCGGTCACGGAGATGGCCGATTACATGGACGGCGTGCCCGGCGGCATCATCACCGAGCCGATCGGCATTCCGATGACGGCGCACTTCATCGGCGGCTGTGCGATCGGCGACTCGCCCGAGACGGGTGTGATCGACCCGTACCAGCGGCTCTACGGTCACGAGGGTCTGCACGTCATGGACGGCTCGGCGATCTCGGCCAATCTGGGCGTCAACCCCTCGCTGACCATCGCCGCCCAGGCCGAGCGCGCGCTGGCGATGTGGCCGAACCGCGGCGAGCCCGACCAGCGGCCCGCGCTGGGGTCCGCGTACCGCCGGATCGCACCGATCCCGCCGAAGAACCCGATCGTGCCGCAGGACGCCCCGGCCGCCTACCGACTGCCGATCGTGTCGGTCTCGTGACTCAGTCGCGCTCCGGGCGGAACACGCCCCCCGGAGCGATCACGAGATCGACCGATCGGTCGTGCGGCAGGTGGGGGACCGCGGGCACGAGCTCCTCGTCGAACACGAGCGCGCACACCAGTCCGGTGAAGTCGGCCAGGGCCCGGTCGTAGTACCCGGCGCCGCGGCCGAGCCGGTGCCCGACATGATCGATCGCGAGCGCGGGCACGACGGCGACCTCGCAGCCGCCCAGGCCCTCCGGATGCGGCTCGCCGACAGGTTCTGGGACGCCCAGCGCGCCGACCTCGACCCGTCCGGGGTGCCACCGGACCCACGCCATGGTGCGATCGGGGCTGCTGACCGGGACGAGCACCTCGACCCCGCGCTCGACACACCAGCGCAGCAGGGGCCCGGTGCCCGGCTCGGTGGACATCGACAGGTAGGCGGCGACCCGTCGGGCCCGGACCAGGGGCGGCAGGGATGCGGCGTGCAGCGCGATCGCCTCGGCCGCGCGCGTCCGCTCCTCCGTCGAACGACGCGCACGCGCGGCGAGCACCGCCGTGCGCAGCTTGTCCTTGTCCGCCTCCACCGCGGTCGACATGCCGCTAGCCTAGGGCCGATGAACGCACTCGACGAGGCCCGGGCCAAGATGCGCGCCGCGGGCGTGGCGCAGCAGGCCATCGACGTTTTCAGCGCGTTCTACCACCAGCTCGAGGACGGGGCGTCCGGGCTCATTCGCGAGTCGGACGTCGAGCCCCTCAAGGACCTGGCCCGCATCGATCACCTCGACTACGACGAGGAGACCCTGCGGCGGGCCGCGTCGAAGACCGTCGTCATCAAGCTCAACGGCGGCCTCGGCACCACCATGGGCATGGATCGCGCCAAGTCGCTGCTGCCGGTCAAGCACCGACTGAGCTTCCTCGATCTCATCGTCGACCAGGTCTGGCACGTCCGCTCGCGCTTCGGCGTCGACCTGCCGCTGCTGTTCATGAACAGCTTCCGCACCCGTGACGAGACGCTCGAGGCGCTCGCCCGGTACCCCGAGCTCAAGGTCGACGACCTGCCGCTGGACTTCCTGCAGAACCGCGAGCCCAAGCTCTCCGCCGACGACCTGCGACCGATCGAGTGGCCCGCCGACCCGTCGCTGGAGTGGTGCCCGCCCGGTCACGCGGACCTCTACACGGCTCTCGACTCGTCCGGCGTCCTCGATCGTCTCATCGCGGCCGGCTATCGCTACGCCTCCATCTCGAACGCCGACAACCTCGGCGCGGTGCCCGATCCGGCGATGATGGCCTGGTTCGCCGAGACCGGCGCCCCCTACGCCGCCGAGGTCTGCCGCCGCACCCCGGCCGACGTCAAGGGCGGTCACCTGGTCGTGCGCCGGTCCGACGGCCGGCTGATCCTGCGCGAGACCGCCCAGATCGCTCCGGAGGATCGTGAGGCCGCCGCCGATCTGTCGGTTCACCGCTACTTCCACACCAACAACCTCTGGTTCGACCTGCACGCCCTGCGCCGCGAGCTCGACCGCGTCGACGGCGTGCTCGAGCTGCCCCTGATCCGCAACGAGAAGAACGTGGACCCGACCGATCCGGACAGCCCACGGGTGATCCAGATCGAGTCGGCGATGGGCGCGGCGATCGAGGTGTTCGAAGGGGCCACCGCGATCGAGGTGACACGCGATCGCTTCCTGCCGGTCAAGACCACCGACGACCTGATGCTGCTGCGCTCGGACGTCTACGACGTGGGTGAGGACTACCAGCTGCGTGCTCGCGTGGACGACGTGCCGCGGGTCGACCTGGACAAGCGCTTCTTCGGCGCGATCGCCGAGTTCGACAAGCGGGTGCCGTTCCCGGTGTCGCTCGTGTACGCCTCCTCGCTGACCGTGCGCGGCGACTGGAGCTTCGGTGAGGGCGTCGTCGTGCGCGGCGACGTGGTCCTGGAGGACGAGGGTCGGCCGCGCCACATCGCGTCCGGAACCGTCCTGACCGGGATCTGAGGGTCGGCGGCGGATAGGCTCACTGGTATGTCGTCAGGACAACTGCCACCGCGGACGCGCCCCGTGAGCGTCGCCCCCGGTCGCCTGACGGTCGAGGACCACCTCGAGACGATCCTGCGTGGCGTCGGCCCACTCCAGGCCTATGACCAGCCGGTCGTCGAGTCGCTCGGCCTGAGCTTGCACGAGGACGTCGTCAGCGATCACGACCTGCCGCGCTTCTCCTCAGCGGCCGTCGACGGCTACGCGGTCAAGGCGACCGACGTGGTCGGCGCCCGTCCCGGTGAGCCGGTCGAGCTGCCGGTCGTCGCCGAGATCGTCCCCGGCCTGGGCAAGCCGTTCGCAATCAGCGGCGGCTCCTGTGTGCGCATCATGGCCGGTGCGCCGCTGCCGCGCGGTGCCGACGCCGTGGTGCCCGAGGACTCCACCGACGGGGGGCGTCACCACGTGGCGATCAGTCGTGCCGTGCTCGCCGGGGCCAACGTCCGGCATGCGGCCGGCGACCTGTCCCGCGGTGCGGTCGCGCTGCCGGAGGGCGCGGTCCTGGGGCCGCGCGAGATCGGCCTGCTGGCGGCGATCGGTCGCGACCGGGTGCGCGCTCGACCGCGACCGCGCGTCGTCGTGATGTCCACCGGGCGGGAGCTGCGTGAGCCGGGCGCCCACCTCGACGTCGACTCCGTCCACGACGCCAACTCGTCGATGCTCGCCGCCGCGGTGCGCGAGCTGGGCGCGATCGCCTACCGGGTGGGCGTCGTCGACGACGATCCCGACCACTTCAAGCGCGTGCTGTCCGACCAGCTGGTGCGCGCCGACCTGGTGGTGACCACCGGAGGCATCACCGGCGACGAGCGGGCCTTGGTGAAGCAGACCCTCACCGAGGTCGGCGAGGTCGCCTTCGCCGACGTCGCGATGACCCCCGGATCGACCCACGGCTTCGGTCGCGTCTTCGAGGAGCGCACCCCCGTCATCACGCTGCCGGGCGACCCGGTCTCGGCCTACGTCGGCCTCGAGGTCTTCGTGGTCCCGGCGATCCGGCGCATGCTCGGCAGGACGCCGTACCGTCGCCCGCAGGTGCACGCGGTGCTGGCCCAGGACATCACCTCCGACACCGGAGTGCGCGAGTACCGACCCGCGTTCTTCGAGGTCACCCACCGCGGCGCCAAGGTCACGCCGCTGCCGCGAACCGGCCCGCACCTGGTCGGCGTGCTCGCGAAGGCCAACGCCTTCATCGTCGTGGGCGAGGACGAGAGCGCCCTCAACCTCGGTGACACCGTCCGTACGCTCGTGCTCGACCGCAACTTCTGATGGCGCGCGGATGGCCGGCGACCTTGTCGGACGGACGGGTGGGGGTACGCCCTCTGGTCCGTCGCGACGCGGGCGCTTGGGCGCGGTTGCGACGGGAGAATCACGCCTGGCTGTCGCCGTGGGAGGCGACGATGCCGCCGGGCGAGGGCGGGACGCCCGAGTCCTACGTCGCCACGATCGCCACGCTGCGCCGCAAGGCGCGTGAGGGGACGGCCATGCCGTTCGCGGTGACCTGGGACGGCGAGATGGTCGGGCAGGTGACCGTCAACGGCATCACCCGAGGGTCGGCGCTGTGGGCCAGCATCGGCTACTGGATCGGGCGAGGGCACGCCGGGCGCGGCATCACGCCGACCGCGGTCGCGCTGGTGTGCGACCACCTGTTCACGACCGCCGGCCTGCACCGCGTCGAGATCTCGATCCGCCCCGAGAACACCCCGAGCCTGCGGGTGGTGGAGAAGCTGGGCTTCACCGAGATCGGGCTCGCGCCGCGCTTCCTGCACATCGCCGGCGACTGGCGCGATCACCGGATCTTCCAGCTGGTGAAGGAGGACGTGCCCGAGGGGGTGCTGCATCGACTGCGGGCCCGGCAGTCCTCGGGCGGCGCCAACTCGTCGGGCGACACACGCGGCTGATCCCACGGATCACGCTCGTCACGACCTACGGTTTCAATCGTGGAGGGATCCAGCGGATTGATCGTGGCGTTCGTCGTCGCCTTGTGGGCGGCGTACTTCGTGCCGCTCGTCCTGCGTCGCTACGACGAGGCGAGCAAGAACTCGTCGCTGGACCATGACGGCCCCACCCGCCGCGTCGTCCAGCCCCGCCGTGCGTCCGTGGCCGCCGAGCGTCCTGTCGAGACCCGTGTGAGCATGTCCGCAGGTCCGCGTCCGCCCGTCTCCACGCCTGCGACTTCCCCTCGCGTCGACCGGACTTCTCCGGCGGTCGACGTTCGACGTCCCCGCGTCTCGTGCGAGGCCGCCCGCATCGCCGCCCGTCGCCGCCGCCGCGTGCTGCTGACGCTCGTGGCGGTGCTCGCCGTGCTGTCCGGCCTGGCGGTCGGCCGGGTGCTCGCACCCTGGACGCCGGCCATCGGCGTCGGCCTGATCGTCGTCTGGCTCGTGCTGTGTCGCGTGATGGTGCGGCGTGAGCGGGGCGTCTCCCGCAGCGCCGGCCGCCGTGGTGAGCGTCTCGCCGCCGCGGCTCGCGCGCTGCGTGCGGCTCCGCGCCTGGCGATCAAGGCGGTCACCTGGGCGGCGGGCAGCGTCCGTGAGCGCGACGATCACGGCACCGCGGCCGACGAGGAGATGACCGTGGTCATCTCCGATCAGGTCGAGGACTACGACCCGGACCGCCGCAACGTCATGGAGACGGACGCGCCCCTGGCCGAGGACGCCCTCGACGAGCAGCTGCAGATCGCCGTGCCGAGCGTGTCGGCCTCGACGGGGGAGCCGCTGTGGGATCCGCTGCCGATCACGGTGCCGACGTACGTCACCAAGCCGCGCGCCGGTCGCACGGTGCGCACGATCGACTTCTCCCAGCCGGGTGCCTGGACGTCCGGTCACGTCGAGGGCGAGCAGACCGAGCTGCCCGGAATGGACGAGGAGACCGGCGGCGCGGACCAGCAGGCCGTCGGACACTGACCCACCCGTGTGGGGACCACGTCGGGGTTTGCTATTCTGAACCACGGCCTTGGGGCATTGGCGCAGTTGGTAGCGCGCTTCGTTCGCATCGAAGAGGTCAGGAGTTCGAATCTCCTATGCTCCACCGCCGAGAGCCTCCGGACACGTCCGGAGGCTCTCCTCATTTCATCGAGGGAGGCGCCGTGAGGTTCACCGCGCTCATCTGGGTCGTGGCAGGTGGCGCCGCGGGCACTGCGCTGCGGGCCGCGCTGGCCGAGGTGCTCGTCGCCGAGCCCGGGGCATGGCCGTGGGCGACGTTCGTCGTCAATCTGGTCGGCTCGCTGGCGCTCGGTGGGCTCGTCGGCGTGCTGGCCGATCGCCGATCGGAGCGGGCCCGCACGCTGCGGCTGGCGCTCGGCACGGGTCTGCTCGGCGGCTTCACGACGTACAGCGCCTTCGCGGTCGAGACGTACGCCCTGCTCGCCGACGGGCGCTGGACGGCGGGTCTGGGCTACCCGCTCGCCAGCGCGGTGCTCGGTGTCGGTGCCGCGGCCTGCGGCGTCGCGCTCGGGAGGCGGAGAGCGGCGGAGGACGATCGATGATCGTGATCGTCGCCCTCGCCGGTGGTCTCGGCGCACTGCTGCGCCTCCTGGTCGACCGAGCGGTCTCCCGTCTCGCGTCGGGCCTCGGCACCTTCATGGTCAACGTCACCGGTTCGTTCCTGCTCGGCTGGTTGGTGGGCTCCGGTCTGGACGACCAGCTGACCCATGTGCTCGGCACCGGTCTCCTGGGCGGCTACACGACGTTCTCGGCCGCCAGCGTCGACGCCGTCTCGGCCGCCCGCGAGGGAGGCTCGGTTCTGCGGGCCGTCGGCCACGTCACGGCGATGGTCGTGACGTGCGTCCTGGCCGCGGCGGCGGGCGTCGCCGTGGCCTGAGCCGACTGAACGAGGTTTCCTGTCACGTTGCGAGGGAAGTTTCCCTCGCAACGTGACGGTTTCCCCGCTTAACCGGGGAAACCGTCACAGCACCAGCTCGGCCATGAGGCGGAGGGTGGCGGCGTCGCCGGCGACGGTGATCGTGGTGACGGCGGACTCCTGCCAGGCCGCGAGGTCGTCGCGGATCTTCTCCTTCGGGCCGATCAGGGCGATCTTCTCGACGAGCTCGCGGGGGACGAGCGCGGTCGCCTCGTCCTTGTGACCGTCGAGGTAGAGGTCCTGGATCTTGTGTCAGACCTCCTCGTAGCCGAGGCGGGCGACGGCGTCGAAGTGGAAGTTCGCCCCCTTGGCGCCCATGCCGCCGACGTACAGCGCGATGAACGGGCGGACGAAGTCGGCGGCGGCCTCCAGATCGTCCGACACCACGACCGGGACCGGGCACGGCACCTCGAAGTCCTCCCGGGGCAGGCGGTCGGGCGAGCGCTTGGCGAAGCCCTCCTCGAGCGCCGTGCGCGAGAACTCCTGGTCGTAGGGGGAGTAGAACAGCGGGATCCAGCCGTCGGCGATCTCGGCGGCCAGGGCGATGTTCTTGGGCCCCTCGGCGGCCAGCAGCAGCGGGATCTGCTCGCGCACCGGATGCAGGGTCGAGCGCAGGGACTTGCCCAGGCCCGTCGGCGGGACGCCGTACTTGCCGTCGTAGGGGATCTGGATCTGCTCGCCGTCGAAGGCGACCCGCTCGCGCGCCATCACCTGGCGGAGCACGGCGAAGTACTCGCGGGTGCGCGCCAGCGGGCGGCGGTACGGCTGGCCGTACCAGCCCTCGACCACCTGCGGTCCCGAGACGCCCAGGCCCAGCATCATCCGACCGCCGGACAGGTGGTCCATCGTCATCGCCGCCATCGCGGTGGCGGTGGGCGTCCGAGCGGACATCTGCACGATCGCCGTGCCGAGCTTGATGCGCGAGGTCGATGCGCCGAGCCACGCCAGCGGCGTCAGAGCGTCCGAGCCGTAGGCCTCGGCGGTCCAGATCGAGTCGTAGCCGAGCTCCTCGGCCAACGCGACCTGCTCGGCCTGGCCGGCCGGCTGCTCACGTCCCCAGTAGCCGAGGCTGAGTCCGAGCTTCATGCGTCACCTCCGTCGTGGGCGCCTCTCGCCCCGAGGGACACGCTGCCACATCGGACGGCGGTCGCGCACCGGTCCCGGCTCAGATCCAGCGGTCCCACCACATGCGCTCGCGCCACTGGTCGTAGCTGATGATCCGGTTCGCCAGGATCGGGTAGAAGTACCAGAAAGCCGCCACGACGCTCGCCAGGTAGACGCCCACGGCCGGCCACCAGAGTCGATCGGGGATGCGTCGCCGGACCGCGTTGAGGACCAGACACAGCGCGACGATCATGAACGGCACGATCGCCACCGCGTAGAAGGTGAAGATCGGGCGACCCGAGGTGATCCACCACGGTGCCCAGGTCGCCAGCACCGCCACCAACGGCAGGCTCCAGCGCCACGTCGGGTTGCGGATCCAGGCCACCAGCGCGGCCACCAGACCGACCGTGCCCACCCACCAGATCGCCGGGTTGCCGAGCGTGAGCACCTGCCGCACGCACTTGGAGTCCTCGCGCGCGCCGCACACGGAGGCGGCGATGTCGAAGTCCGAGGACACGTTCGTCGGCCGCCACTGGATGAGCCAGCCGAAGGCGTTCGTCTCGTACGGGTGGGACTTGCCTGCCAGGTAGTCGCCGGTGTGGAAGTTCCACGTCATGACGTGGAAGCTCCACAGGGATCGGAAGGCGT
>JAJUII010000187.1 GCA_029265505.1 Aeromicrobium choanae | reverse complement strand
GTCGTACGACGCCGCAAGGTCGTCGAGACCGAGACCTACGCCGCGCAGTGGGAGAAGGCAGACGTCCCCGGCCGCGCTGCCATGATCCGGCAGGCGACCAGGGGTATCGAGATCACGCGCTCGAAGGCGCCGACGTGGGATCCGGAGCGGGTCCGGATCGACTGGGCCCAAGAGGGCGACTACTGAGCCGTCGAGAAGCGCCCGAAGTCCGCGACGATCGCTTCGATGTGGTGGAAGCGGCCCATGACCCGGTGGATCTCGAAGCCCGCCTTGACCTGCAGCCGGTCGCCTCGGTAACGGAGCCAGAGGGTGGTATAGCCGGGGTTGGCGCCGAGCTCCTCGCGCCAGTAGCCATGCAGGTCGAAGGTCGTGACGAACAGGTAGTCGGTGCTGACCCAGTCCGATCCGGCACCGGCGCGCGCCACGACCGCCGAGGTGATCGGGGAGATGTCGCACGGGACGTTCTCCACGACGTGCGGGGGCAGGTCGGGGAACTGACGGTTGTCTCGGTACTCGAGGGTGCACACGTCCGAGAGGATCATGCCGCCACCTTCCTGTGGTCGTTGAGAACGCGCTGCTCGGCCAGGGTCCAGCCCTGGAAGAACGACGCCCGGCGGGTCGAGCCGACCTGGATGTCGAGTTGCTCGGGGTTGCTCACCAGTCGCGCGGTGGCGGCGAGGATGACGTCGGCGACGGGCTCGGCGACGCCGTCCGGGTAGAAGCCGTTCCCACGCGTGTAAACGCGGGCGAACTCGGTGATCACGCGGACATGGGACCGGGCGAGATCCTCGAGCCCGTCGACGCCGAGGAAGGCAGCCACGTCGGCGCCGGTCGGGTACGCCACGGCTCCGGCGGTCCGGACGCCCACCACAGGCACACCGACGGCGGCACCGGACTCGATGCCGCCGGGCAACAGGACCAGCGTCGGAGGCAGGTACGACGACACGTCGGGGACCCCGAAAGCCTCGCCGGAGACGATGCCGACCACCACGGCCCGGGGACCCACCAGCACGACCGGAGCGCCGAGGGCAGCCGTGCTCGCCAGGCCCACGGGGGCGAGGTCCTGATCGCTCGCCCCGGCCGGGGTGTAGTCGAAGTCGACCAGGAAGTCGTCGAGGTCGAGGTAGGCCGAGGTCGAGCCCGCCCACATCTCGAGCCGGATGGTCAGCGGCCCGGTGATCTCTCCGATGCTCGAGAGGTCGATGTCGTAGGCGGTGTAGGAACTTGGCAGGCCGTTGACGGTGTGCAGCGCCGAGGCGTGGCCGTCGGCGCTGCTGGTGACCTTGAAGCCCTGCGACGTCGAGGTGTGGATCCGGCGTGCGCGCAGCGAGAACGACGTCGGGACCCATGCCTGCGTCGGGTCATCGGGGGTGATGGTGAACTCGGCGCCGTTGATCGACGAGTCGTCGTACGTCGCGCGGGGGGTGACCCGTAGGACGCTGCCGCTGCGCGCAACCGTCGCCGACCCCGACCGCTCGACAGGGGACGCCGAGAACCCCGCCGACACCGAGGTGGGGGCGAGGCTCGCGGCGAAGTCGTAGAGGACGGAGGCGGCGACCATGTCAGAGCCGGAAGATCTTGTTGGGCCCGTCGTCCCAGACGACGCTGACGGTGCCGCCGTTCGGGGTCATCGCCAGCCCGTCGATGTAGGCGACGAGGGCCCCGTCGGTGTGGCGGTAGAGCACCAGGGCCTCGACCGAGTCGCCGACCACGCCAGGGATGGAGACGTCGTCGGCGTCGGCAACCCCGCCCGACGCGGTCTTGCCGGTCAGGCTCCCCGAGACAGCCACACGGGCCGCGCTCGGGACGTCGGTCAGGGCAGAGTGGGCGGCCGAGAAGGTGTAGTCGTCGGTGTCGACCAGGATCACCCGGAGGTCGTCGGCCAGCCAGTCGATGTCGCCCTGCAGGAAGCCCTGCCGGGCCGCGTCATACAGCGCGCTCATGCCGCCACCTTCCGAACGGAGTTGAGGAGCGTCTTCTCGAGCGGGGACCACCCGGTGAAGGCGCTGCGGATCGCGACCGAGCCGGTCTGGAACTCGATCTGCTCGGGGTTGGCCAGGAGTCGCGCGGACGCGGACACGATGACCTTGGCCACTGCGGGGAGTGGCTGGCCGTCGACGAAGCCCCGGCCACGCGTGTAGTCCTCGGCCATCGCGGTGATGACGTCGACCACCGCCTGGGCCTGGGCAGTCATGGAGGCAGGCTGGCCGAGGAAGGCCAGCACGTCCTGCGCTGCGGTCACTGGTTCCACCTCGGGTCCTTGCCGACGACGAGGTCGGCGGTGTGGGTGCAGGGCTGGGGGAGGTGCTCAGAGCACAGCCAGCCGCGCTCGGGATGCCACGACACGACAGCGCCGCCCGCCTCCTCGATCACACGAGGCTCGGCGGAGGCGCTAGGGCTCTCGGCGTAGACGTTCGGCATGACACCTCCAAGTTGGAGCCCGGCCGGGCGAAAGGCAGGAGGACCTCTCGCCCGGCCGGAGCCTGATCAGGCCCAGGTGACGCCGGTGAGGGCGATCACCGCGTCGTCGTTCACCGGGGCCGCGTCGTAGCGGGCCACCACGCGGATGGCCTGCTGGTCGAAGTCGCCGAAGGTCTGGTCGAGGATCTTCACGCTCGGAGCGAGGTCGCGGGCGACCACGATCTGCGAGAAGTCGACCAGGCCGACGGTGCCGACCGGGACGCGCTTGCTGACCACCGCACGGTGACCGGCGAAGGTGAAGCCACCCGCGCGGGTCGCGTCCGGCTGGAAGAGCTTCCGAGCGGAGTCGGTGCCCTCCTCGATCTTGCGCAGACCCGTGAACTCGACGGGGTTCATCACCCACACGAGGCTGTCGAGGTTCACGTCGGCACCGAGCGCCAGGGCGTCGGCGTCGATCATGTCGTCGACACTCAGGGCGCCGTCGACCGCGAGGGTCTGGCCCGCGTAGGCGAACAGGCCCTTCGGGATCGTGACGCCGTCGCCGGTGGCGGACAGCAACTGGCCGTCGACCTTGGCAGCGACATCGGTCACGAGGCGGTTGCGCAGCGCGGCGTCGAGTGCGACGACGGACTGGCGAGCCAACTCGTTGGAGAAGCGCGTCAGGGTCTTGACCGACTTCATGGTGGACGGCAGGAGCGTGACCTCGTCGAAGTCGGGGTCGACCTCGTCGATCTGCTCGTTCTGGCCGTACCAGTCAGGGTCGGTCGCCGACGGACCCTTCGGGATCCGAACAGGACCGGCGGTGTCGATGATCTGGATGCCAGGCATCGACAGGAAGACCGACTTCTGGGCGAGGGGCGCGACCAGGACCTTCTGGACCTGCTCGGCGGTGAGTTCGGTAGCAGTGCTCGTCGAAAGCGCCACGGGAAACCTCCAAGGTGGGTGCGGATGAAGTGCTGCTGTTCACCGGCACCTGGCCTTGGAACGAAGAGGGGCAGAGGATCAACCTCTGCCCCTCATTCTACATACCCCCGGGGGGTATCAGGCCCGTCCGGCCAGAATCCCCACGAGGCTGACGTCCTCGACCGGTGTACCCGCGCCCTGACCGATGTCGCCGACCACCCGCCGGGAGGCCAGGTGCGGCTTCGTCTCGAGCAGCGCGTCGATCGCTGCCGTGAGGGCCGACTCGTCGTCGAGCAGCGCCGCGTCGAAGGCCAGGTCGCTCGGGTCTGCCAGGCGCCCGGACTGCTCGACCAGCACCGAGAACAGACGCCGCTGCAGCGGCTCGAGCGCCTCGGCCGCCTCCTTCGCGGCCGTGCGGTGCTTCGCGGCCTCGGCCCGGAGCTCCTCGACGTAGGCGCGCGGGAAGGTGTCGTCGCTGCCGGGCTGCTCGGGGGTCTCCTCCGTCTCCACGGTCCCGTCCGCCTGCTGGCCGACCGGGATCTCGAGGGTCTCCTCGCTCGTGCTCTCGCTCATGCTTCCTCCTGTTGCTTGCGGTACTTGGTCTCTTCGATCTGGTCGGCGTAGTAGCGGTCGAGCAGCGCCTGTCCGGCCTCGTCGAGTTCGTCGCGGCCATGGCGGCCGACGCGGTCGGTAGTCGGCACCTTCGAGCACCGACAGCCGGTGTGCGTCCACATGGGCTGGAGCGGCTCATAGACGTAGCCCTCCTTCCACAGGAAGAAGCAGATGGCGCAGCAGTCCGGCTCGACCGCGCGGCGCCAGCCGGTGATGTCGCCCCGCTCTGTCAGGGCCCGCGACTGGCCCTCGACGGCGGCCTGGACGACCTCGTTGCGCACCATCCGCTCGACGCGCTTGGGCGCGGCTTGCTCCTCGACCAGCGTCACGACCGCACGCTCGATGCGCTCCCGCAGTGCGGGCTCCTCGCGCGGGGTCACGACGTTGCGGAGCGCGTCCTGCGCGGCGTCCGGGTCGAAGCCTCGGATCTTGCGCCAGGTGTGGTCCCGAGACACCTCCGGGACCATCGGATCTGATGTCGGCGTGGCCTCAAGCCCAACGATGTGGCCCGTCTCCTCGGCCTCGAGGATCAACTCGACCAGCGTCTCGACCACGACCTCGAGCCACTCCTCGAAGGTGTCGAAGTCGGGACGCGCCAGCCACAGAAGGGCGAGCGCGGCCCAGGCCCGGGCGCTCATCTGGTCGAGCGCCAGGTACGTCAGTGCGGCGTAGGTCGGCTCAGGGACCTGGACGGTCACAGCGCCCCCTGGGCCAGCGTGGACAACAGGAAGGTGATCAGCCACTTCGTGGTGCGGTAGCCGATCAGAGCGCCGACCACGATCCCCAGCATCAGCCCGGCGATCATGCGGCCGCCTCCGATCCCACCGCCATCGAGGCCACTCGCTGGTCCGCAGCCTCCTGGCGGCGAGCCTTGCGGATCTCGCGGATCTCGGTGTCGGAGTAGCCCAGGCGCGCAAGGGCGTAGTCGGTCGGCAGCAGCCCGGCCTGGTGGAGCTTCACGACGGCGTCGGACTCCTGCGCGACCGAGCGCGTCGCCGCG
>JAJUII010000043.1 GCA_029265505.1 Aeromicrobium choanae | reverse complement strand
GTCGACCATGAGCCGCTGCTCCTGCTCGACCTTGGCGTTCATCTCACTCTCGATGTAGCCCGGGAAGAGCGTCGTGACCGCGATGTCGTGCCCCTTGCGGCCGATGAGGTCGGAGCGAATGCCCTCCGCGAGATGAGCCACCGCCGCCTTCGTCGCGCCGTAGGTCGTCATCGACGACGGCATCCCGCGCATCGCCGACATGGAGGACACCACGACGAGATGCCCGGTGCCTCGCGCGTAGAAGTGCTCCATCGCCGCCTCGCACTGGGCCAGGGCGGCGACGAAGTTCGTCATCGCCGTCTCGCGGTTGGCCCGGAAGCGACCGGTCCCGATCCGACCGCCCTTGCCGAGGCCGGCGTTCACGACGATCCGATCCAGCCCACCGTGGACCTCAGCGGCTTGCGCGAAGACGGCGAACACCGCGTCGTGATCGTTCACGTCGAGGGCGTGGACGGTCACCTCGATGCCCGGGTGCGCGGCGAGGAGCTCGTCGCGCAGCGCCTCGAGCCGGTCGACCCGACGCGCGGTGAGCGCGAGGTGATGGCCCGAGGCCGCCAAGTGCCGCGCCATCCCGGCGCCCAGTCCCGAGCTCGCCCCCGTGATGAGGGTGTTCCTGCGCATGTCGTACCTCCGCGTCGTCTCAGCGGAAGGTCACATCTCCCGCCGGCAGGTGTCCATGATCGTTGAAGGTGAGGATCCGCGGGCCGGTGCCCCCGACCATGACGGTGGTGACGCTGGAGTTCACGATCACGTCGTTGAGCTTCTGGAACGCCTCGTCCGACCCCGTGATGAGCTGCGAGGTGATCATCGCGATGGGGCCTCCCGAGGTGAAGACCAGGACCCGGCGTCCCTTCTGGCGCGCGATCTGAACGGCGGACTCGAACCCGGCCATGACGCGCTCGCGGAAGGCCGCGTAGGGCTCGGAGAAGTTGCCCTGCCCGGCGCGCCAGGCCTTGATCGCCTCGTTGAGCGCCGCTTGGAACTCCTTGGAGCTCTTCGTCATGGCCGTCGGGTCGAAGGCCGTCGCGATGCCGAGGTGGTCGTACTCGTTCCAGCGGGGATCGACGTCGTACCCGGGCAGGCTCGGATCGGCGTCCTCCTCCCCGAGGCCGCTCGCGTCGATCGCGGCGATCGCCGTCTGGGCGTGGCGCACCATGCCGCCGGCGATCGCGTCGGTGAAGACCGCCCCACCGGCCTCCCAGGAGGACCCGAGCGCGGCCGACTGACGCGCACCCAGGTCACTGAGCCGGTCGTAGTCCTCCGTACCGAAGGACGCCTGGCCGTGACGGACCAGGTACAGCGTTCCCACGGGGTCAGAACTCCAGCACGAGCTTGCCGGTGGCCTGCGCCCGGTCGAGCGTCAGCAGCGCGTCGACGGCACGCTCCGCCGGGAACGACTCGCCGATGACCGGCTTGAGCGCGCCGGACTCCAGGTGCTCGTACATGTCCTCCCACTGCTGCTTGAACAGCCCGGGTCGCTTCATGCCGTACGCGCCCCACCCGACGCCGACCGCCGAGAGGTTGTTGAGCAGCAGGCGGTTCGCGGCGATCTTGGGGATCTCGCCCGCGGTGAAGCCGATGATCAGGATGCGGCCGTCGTCGACGAGGCACCGCAGCGAGTCGGTGAAGCGATCGCCACCGGGCGGGTTGCCGACCGGGTCGACCACGATGTCGACACCACCGTCTGCCTTGACGGCGTCCTTGAATCCCTCGGAGAGCACGTACTCGTCGGCGCCGGCCGCCACCGCGAGCTCGCCCTTGGCGTCGGTCGACGTGACCGCGATGACCTTGCTCGCCCCGAAGGCCTTCGCGACCTGGATCGCCGCAGTGCCGATGCCACCGGAGGCGCCGTGCACGAGGACGCGCTCACCGGGAGCGAGCTGCCCGCGCTTGACCAGCCCGAAGTACACCGTGCCGTAGTTGAACATGAACGACGCACCCTCGGCGTAGGACACCGTGTCCGGCAGCGGGAAGGTGTTGAGCACGTCCGCGACCGCCTGCTCGGCGAAGCCACCGAGCATGGTCAGCGCGGCGACGCGGTCGCCGGGCTTGAAGTCCGAGCCCTCAGGAGCCTCGATCACCACACCGGCGACCTCGGCGCCCGGGACGAAGGGCAGCGGCGGCTGGACCTGGTACTTGCCTCGGGTCTGCAGCAGCTCGGGGAAGGCCACGCCCGCGGCCTTGACCTCGATGAGGACCTGGTTCTCGCCGCGCGCGGGCGCGTCGATGTCGACGAGTTCGATGGCCTCGGGGCCGTCGAGGGATGTGATGTGGATCGCTCGCATGACTCAGAGCCTAGCCCATCACTAAGCAAGCGCTTAGACACATCCCGGAATGTGAGGATATCCTCACATTCATGGCATCCGGAGTGCGCTTCCCCACTGACAGCACGAGTGCCACGGCGCGGCGCGTCGTGGCGGCGGCCCTCGGCTCGGTCGACCCGGTCGGCGCCCGCGAGGTCGAGCAGGTCACCACGTGGCGTCGCGACTACCTCACCCACTTCTCCCGCCTGGTCACCGCCGGACTCGGCTCGCCGTCCGACGCGGTCGCGATCGCGAACGCCGGACTGGCGGAGCTGGCCGGGCAGATGCTGGTCGGCGACGTGACGGTCGCCGAGTTCGTCGCCGCCGATCCGGTGCACGACGACTGGTCCACCGTGGAGATCCGCGGCAGCGCCGAGCCCGAGACCGAGCTCAGCGTTCCGTACCGCGGCCGCCGACTCACCGGTTCCGAGCTCGACTCCCAGCTCGACGACTGGGTCGAGCGCGGCATCGTCGAGCCCACCTTCGCGGACGCGATCCGCGAGGTGCGTGACCACCCCGAGTGGCTGCGGCTCGAGGGCGAGACCGTCGTCGTGCTCGGCGCGGGCGCCGAGATGGGACCGTATCGCTCGCTGTTGCGGTGGGGTGCGGACGTCGTGGCGATCGACCTGCCCCGGGCCGACGTGCAGAAGCGCATCCGCGACCTCGCCCGCGAGGGTGCGGGGCGGGTGCGGCTGCCTGCGGGTGGGAAGGAGACCGGCGGCGATCTGCTTCACTCGCTGGGCGATCTGGCGGCCTGGATCGAGGCGCTGCCGGGTCGGCTCATCCTGGGCACCTACTGCTATGCCGACGGGGCCACCCACGTCCGCGTCGCGACGGCCGCCGACGCCTTGGCGGACCGGCTGCTGCGCCGTCGGCCGGACACGGCGCTGGCGTACCTGGCGACGCCGACCGACGTGTTCGCCGTGCCGGCCGCCGATGTGAAGCTGGCGAACGAGGCCTACGCCCGCGGCCGACGGGCCCTGCGTGCGCCGCTGCGCCTGCTCAGCGGCGGACGACTTCTGCAGCGGAACTATCCGCCCACGGCCGACCCGGGCCTGTGCGACTCCCTCGTTCCCCAGCAGGGCCCGAACTACGCCTTGGCGAAGCGACTGCAGCGCTGGCGCGCGACCTCCGCCCGGGACGCCGGCGCGACCGTGTCGCTGAACGTGGCCCCGGCGACGCGGACCGCCTCGGTGATCAAGAACCGCGCCCTGGCCGCGGCGTACGCCGGCGCGCACCGCTTCGGCGTCGAGGTGTTCGAGCCCGCCACGAGCAATGTGCTGATGGCTGCGTTGCTCGTCCACGACCTGCGGTGCGGTCGGCGGCCCCACCCCGAGCCGTGGCGCGAGGAGGCCCAGGCCGCGGCCCACGGAGGGCTGTGGACCGCGGCCTACCACCCGCGCTCGGCGCTGGGGCTGGCCGCTGTGCTGGGGCTGGCCGGGTCGAGGGGCTAGTCCTCCTCGTCGGCCAGCTTCTCCAGCGCGAGCTTGGAGACCTTGCCGGTCGGTGCGAGCGGCATCTCGTCGATGATCCGAATGGCCGGGATCTTGTAGGTCGCCATGTTCGTGCGGCACCAGGCGGTGAGCTCATCGGCGGTCAGGGTCGAGCCGGGGCGCAGCTCGATGAACGCCAGCGGGATCTCGCCCCTCGCCTCGTCCGGACGTCCGATCACGCCGGACGCCGCGACATCAGGGTGTCGGCTCAGCGTGAACTCGAGTTCGGACGGGAACACGCTCATGCCGTTGACCTTGAGCATCTCCTTGCGTCGACCGAGGTAGTGCAGGCACCCGTTCTCGTCGATCACTCCACTGTCTCCGGTCAGCAGCCACCCGTCGCGCAGGGTGTCCGCGGTCGCGTCGGGCCGGCGATGGTATGCGCGCATCATGCTCGGGGAGCGGACGATGATCTGTCCCTCCTCGCCGATCGGCACCAGCTCGTTGGTCTCGAAGTCGACGACGGCGATGTCGGTCTCGGGCATCGGCAGGCCGACGAAGCCCGCGCGTCCGGACAGGTCGAGCGGCTGGAGGCCGCGCGTGAAGGTGTCGAAGGTGTGGTCCTCGGTCATGCCGTAGGAGCTCTCGCGCAGCACGGCCGAGGAGCCGGACTCGCGGGCCCAGCGCTCCCGAATGTCCTCGGCGAGCTTGGTGACGAAGGACATCGTCACGGTCGTACGCAGACTCGCCAGACTCCGTCCGGAAGCCTTGGCAGAGTCGAGCAGCTCCAGGACGTTGTCCACCGTGCCGGCGAACACCGTCACGCCCTCGCGCTCGATCGCGGCCGCCGCCTCATCCGGGTCCCAGCGATACTGCAGCACGCAGGTGCCACCGCAGGCGAAGGTCAGCAGGAACCCGTCCTCGCCGGCGATCCAGAAGATCTGCAGATACATGAGGATGACCGAGTCCTGGTCGAGGTCGAGGTTGTGCTGCCCCGCGGTCACCGCCGTGTAGACCATGTCCCGCTGGGTGTGCTCGCAACCCTTCGGAAGCCCGGTGGTGCCTCCGGTGTAGTTGAGCGCGGCGAGCGCGTCCGGGTCGTTCGGGTCCTCGGGGACCGGCAGGCTGTCGTCGGCCAGCACGTCGGCCAGTCGCTCTGCGTCGGGGAACGGAGGCACGCCGTCCTTGGCGCCGCGCGGAAGCGGCAGGTCTCCGGGGAGCGCGTCACGGACCGACATCGCCACGACCGACTCGAGCGCGGTCCCCTCGCGGGCGGCGATGAACTCCTCCGCGTAGTCGTCGAGCACGAAGGCCAGACGGGCGGAGGAGTCGACCAGCTCGTGGTTGATCTCCAGGCGCTTGAACATCGGGTTGACCGGGACGTGGACGCATCCGCTCTTGAGGATGCCGAAGAAGACGACGATGAACTGCGGCACGTTCGGCAACATCACGGCGACCCGGTCGCCGCGCTGCAGACCGCGGTGCGCGAGGTAGGCGGCGACACGGTCGCTCAGCTCGTCGAGCTCGGCGTACGTCATCGACGTGCCGTGGAACTTGATGACCGGGTGGTCGGGACGCGCCTTCGCCCAGTTGCGGAGGTAGTCGGTGAGCGTCTCCTCGGCAAACGGATACGTGACCTCTCGCGGGACCTCGGCCGGCCACACCGCGGCCTGGCGCGCGCGCACGTCGGCCAGATACTCGTCGATCTGGGCTCGGAAGGTCTCCGACATCGTTCCGCTCACAGGGTCACCTCGCCGTTTCATGAATCTGACTTCGAACTCAAATTCATGCTAGCCGGTGAGGTGACCCGTGTCACGGGCCCGTCGAAGCGGTGATCGGCTCAGGAGCCGGTGAACTTCGCCGCACGCTTCTCGGTGAAGGCGGCGACACCCTCGGCGAAGTCGTTCGTCGCCCCGAGGAACGTCTGCTCGGTGGCCTCGATGCGCAGGGTCTCGTCCAAGCTGGCGAGCGTGACGCCGTTGATCGTCGACTTGATCCGCGCATAGGCCAGCGTCGGGCCGGACTTCAGCCGGTCGACGAGGCCGTCGACGGTGGCCTGCCACTCCTCGGCGCCCACGCAGTGGGTGATGAGGCCGGCCTCGAACGCCTCGCGGTTGGGGAGCTTCTCCCCCAGCATCAGCAGCCGGGTCGCCCGGGCGCGACCGATCGACGCCGCGATCAGCTCGTGGGCCGCACCGTCGCCCATCAGGCCGATGTTGACGAACGCCTGCAGGAAGTAGTCGTCCTCCTTGGCGATCTGGAAGTCGCTGGCGAGGGCGAGCGAGGAGCCGATGCCGGCCGCGAGGCCGTTGAGCGCGGCGACCACCGGGAACGGCGCGTCGACCAGCGCATGGATGAGGCGGTCAGCCGCCTCGAGGATGCCGCTGTTCGTCACGCCCGGCCGCATGACGGCACCGGAGCAGAACGCCCGGCCCTCGCCCGTCAGCACCGCGACCCGGACCCCGTCGACGTCCTCGAGCGCGTCACTCATCGCCTCGAACATCTCGGTGGTGACCGAGTTCAGGCGGTCGGGGGCGGCCAGAGTGATGCGCAGGACGCCGTCCTCGCGCTCGATCCGCACGTCGTGGGTCATCGGTTCCTCCATTGTCCGAGCAGGGTCTGCAGCACGGCGATCAGCGCCGTGGGCTGGTCCAGCATGATGTGGTGCCCCGAGTCGGGGATCACGGTGACGGGCACGTTGCCGCCGAGGCGCGAGCGGATGTCCTCGGTGATGTCCGAGGTGGACATGCCGCGCTCCCCGCGGATCAGCGCGACCTCGCAGGCGCAGCGGGCGACGTCCTCGGGCTGCATGGCGGACCTCAGGAACACCCGCGGGTCGAACTTCCAGGTCCATCCCGCCTCCCCGGTCGCCGACTCGGAGGCGTCCACCCGGCGGATCGAGCCGCGCGCGATGTGGTCGCGGACGTAGGGCAGCGAGACGCCGTCCTCGGGCAGGGTGCGGAACCGAGCGACCATGGTCGCGGCGTCGGGGTACACCGGCATGCGCGAGGCCGCGCGGTCGGCATGCCAGGCGCGCGCCTCGGCGGAGACCTCGCGCACCGGCGAGTCGATCGCGGCCGCCCCCAGCATCCGCTCGCCGTGCTCACGAGCGGCGGTCAACGCGACGAATCCACCCATGCTGTGCCCGAAGATCACCGGCTCGTCAGCCGACTCCGACTCGGCGACCGCCAGGAGCTCGCGGGCCCATGTCTGGAGCGTGTACTCCTCGCGTCGGCCGCTGTCGCCGTGGCCGCTCAGGTCAGGCGCGATGATGCGGTGGCCGACCGCGAGGTGGGGACCGACGTGGTCCCACCACCCCGAGTGGGCCGCTCCGCCGTGGACGAGCAGCGCGACCGGATCGCCCGGCGCGCCCCAGGCTCGGTACGTGATGGGCGTGCCCTCGACGTCGATCTCATGGAACTCCGGTCGCTGCTCGAGTGCCCAGCGGAACCAGGTCGGAACGCTCACCGATGAAACCTCACGAGTTCGTCCAGCGAGGCTCGGCCCGCGCGGAAGGAGTTGGCCGGATGATCAGGGTCGGCGTGGCCGAAGGCGATGCCGCACACGACCAGGCGGTCCGACGGCAGGTCGAGCCACCGCCGCAGGACGTCCGACTTCTGGGCGAGGGCCGCCTGGGCGACGGTCGCGACGCCGCGGGCCTGGGCCGCCAGGAGGAACGACTGGACGAACAGCCCGCAATCGATCGCGGCGTAGGTGCCGAGCGGCTCGGGCGCGGTGATGATCGCGACGTGCGGGGCGCCGAAGAACTCGAAGTTCCGGAGCATCTCGCGGGCGGAGGCGTCCCGGTCGCCCCTCTCGACGCCGACCGCCCGGTACAACTGCCATCCGACCTCGCGGCGGCGCTCGGCGTACTCGCCCTCGTAACCCGGCGGGAAGGGGTAGTCCGAGCCGAGCGTGGGATCGGCCATCAGCTCCGCGCGCAGACGTTCGACGGCCTCGCCCGAGACGACGTCGACCTGCCAGGGCTGGACGTTGCACCACGACGGAGTGCGCGCCGCGGACTCCAGGATCGCGACGATGACGTCCTCGTCGACGGCCTCGTCGGTGAACCCGCGGCAACTGAAGCGGTCCGCCAGCAATCGATCGAGCACCTCGGCGTCGCTCGCATCTGCCATGGGCACACCGTACCCGTCGACGGATTTGCGGTCACGCGTGACTGTTCGTCTCAGTCCTGGGGCACCCGCACCTGCACCACCTTGGTGGGGGTCGCCTGCTCGATCGTGCGGCTCACGGTGCAGAACGTGCGGTGAGACTTCTCCAGCGCGTCCGGGACCCGCTCGGCCATCTTCTTGCCGGCCTCGTCGCTCTCGAACCGAATGTCGACGCTGACGACGAGATCCTTCATGCGCGTGCCGCCGTCGGGATCCTCGACCTTGTGTCCGGTCACCGTCAGGTCGAACCGACGTGGCTCGGCGCGCTTGGTGAGCGCCTCGATCGTGACGGCGTTGCACCCACCGAGGGCGGCCAGGAGCAACTCGACCGGACTGAAGTCGATCCCCTCGCCGTCGCCGATCGTGATGATGCCGCCGCGATGGTTCTCGACACGGTACGCCTTCGGGCCGATCCGCTCGAGGTGGACGCTGCGCAGGCTCGATTCCTCGCTCATGCCCTGACCCTAGGCCGCAAACGCGCCCTCGGCACCCGAAGAGCCGGCCAGGGGACGGGTCTGCGGCTCAGGCGTCGAGGTCGGCCTCGACGAGCGCGGCGATCTTCTCCAGGGTCGCCTCGTCCTCGCTCTCCACCACGACTTCAGCCCCCTGGCCGGCGCCGAGGGTCATGATCATCAGTGCCGAGCCGGCGTCGACGGGCTCGCCCCCGGGCACGGCGATCGTGACCGGAACGCCCGCCTCGGTGACGGCCGCGGCGATGGTCGCTGCGGGACGGGCGTGCAGGCCGACGGCCGATCCGACGGTGACGGTCTTGCTGGGCATGGCGTGGGTCCTTTCAGACGGTGACGGAGTCGGGGGCCGGGGCCGTCGTACGGCGCCCGGCTTGCTTGAGGGCGGTCACGATGAATGCTGCCACCAGAACGCCGACGACGAGCGAGATGAAGAACCACAGCACGTTGTCGACGGCGAAGAACACGAAGACGCCTCCGTGCGGGGCGACGAGGGTGACCTCGTTGGCCATCGACAGCGCGCCGGTCACCGCACCCCCGGCCATCATGGCCGGGATGACGCGCAGCGGGTCCGCCGCGGCGAACGGAATCGCGCCCTCGGAGATGAACGAGGCGCCCAGCAGCCAGGCCGCCTTGCCGTTCTCGCGCTCGGCGGGGGTGTAGAGCCCCGGTCGGACGACCGTCGACAGCGCCAGCGCGATCGGCGGGACCATGCCCGAGAGCATGACCGCGGCCATGATCATCGACTGTGACGATCCGGCCTCCAGAGCACCCTGCGCGGACAGGCCGGTCGTCGCGAACACGTAGGCCGCCTTGTTCACCGGGCCGCCCAGGTCGAAGCACATCATCAGACCGAGCACGGCGCCCAGGACGATCGCGGAGCTTCCGGTCATCCCGTTGAGGGCGTCGACGAGCGACTCGTTCACCCACACGAGCGGCTCGCCCAGCACGAGGATCATCGCCAGGCCGACCACGAGCGTGGTGACGAGCGGGATGATCACGACCGGCATCAGGCCGGCCAGCCAGCGCGGCACCTCGCGATCGGCGATCCAGCCCGCGAGCAGACCGGCGAGCAGACCGCCGACGATGCCACCCAAGAACCCGGCGCCGATCTCGTTCGCCGCCAGACCCATCACGAAGCCGGGCGCGATGCCGGGCCGGTCGGCGATCGCATACGCGATGTAGCCGGCGAGCGCGGGCACGAGGAAGCCGAAGGCCCACCCGCCGAGCACCGACAACAGGGCACCGATGTAGTACAGCTGGGCGCTGCCGAACAGGGCGTGCTCCCCGGGTTCGGGCAGGTCGGCGAGCGAGTGCTCGTCCATCACGGCACGGCCGTCGACGTCGTAGCCGGCCAGCAGGAAGCCCAGCGCGATGAGCAGGCCGCCGGCCGCCACGAACGGGATCATGTAGCTGACACCGGTCAACAGCCACCGCTGCAGCTTGCGCCCGACGCCCTCGTCGGTCGTCGAGGCGTGGGTGGCGTCGTCGTCCGCGCCGCGCTCGACGGTGGCCGCGCGTGGATCGTTCGCCGCCTCGACGGCCTCCCTCAGCATGGCTGCGGGCTCGTTGATCGCACGCTTGACGCCGCTGCGCACGTAGGGCTTGCCGGCGAACCGGGCGCGGTCCCTCACGCCGACGTCGGTGGCGAACACGACCGCGTCGGCGTCGCGGATCTGCTCCGCGGTCAGCGGGGTGCTGCCCGACGACCCCTGCGGCTCGACGGCGAGGTCCACGCCGACCTCCTCGGCCGCCTGGCTGAGGGCGTCGGCCGCCATGTACGTGTGGGCGATGCCGGTCGTGCACGCGGTGACCGCCACGATCCGCGGGCGGCGGTCCGTCGTCACTCCGCCGGCCGCGGGCTCCGGATCGGCCGCGGCCGCACCGGCTCCGGCGGTCGCCTCGTTCACCAGCGCGATGACGCGGTCCGGATCGTCGGCCTCACGCAGCGCCTGGGTGAAGTCGGTCCGGACCAGGGCCCGGGCGAGTGACGACAGCAGCTTCAGGTGGGTGTCGCCGGCACCCTCGGGTGCGGCGATCATGAAGACGAGGTCCGCCGGCCCGTCCGGAGCCCCGAAGTCGGCTCGGTTGCTGAGCCGGGCGAACGCGAGGGTGGGCTCGGTGACCGTCGCCGCGCGGCAGTGCGGGATCGCGATCCCTCCGGGCACGCCCGTCGCCGCGGTCGCCTCCCGCTGCTTCGCCGCAGCGGCCAGGTCCTCGGCCGAGCCCGCCCGACCGGCGCCGGCGATCCGTGCGGCGAGGGCGTCGATGACGCCGGTGGCGTCCGCCCCGAGGTCGACGTCGAGGGCGATCAGGTCGGCGGTGATGAGAGCGGTGTCAGGCGTGGTCATGGGTTCCTCCAACCTGCGGGTTCGACGGGCACCACGTCCGGTGCCGCGGGGAGATCTCGAGGGCCGGGCAGCGCCGACCCGGGCAGGGCGGCGGCCGCCGCCCCGTGGGCCGCGGCGCTGGCGAGGCAGTCCTCCGGCGAGCGGCCCGCCACCTCGGCGACGAGGTATCCGGCCAGGGAGGAGTCCCCGGCGCCGACGGTGCTGCGCACCTGGACCGGCACGGCGGGACAGAACCAGGAACCGTCGGCGGTCGCGAGCACGGCTCCGGCGCCACCGAGGGTGAGCAGGACCGTCTCGACGCCGAACTCGGAGCGGACCTGTTGGGCCCGCCACGCGGCGACGTGGCGATCGCCCTCGACCTCCTCGGCGTCGATGCCGAGCAACTCGGCCACCTCGTCGGCGTTCGGCTTGATCAGGTGCGGCGCCGACTTCTCCACGGTGAGGCCGAGTGCCTCGCCGGAGGTGTCGACCGCGACGCGCGATCCGGCACGGCTGAGTCGCTCGGTGACGGTCGCGTACCAGTCGTGCGGCAACCCGGGCGGCAACGATCCGCTGAGCACGGTCCAGCCGCCCGCGGTGGACGCGTCGAGCACCGCAGCGGCGAAGGCCTCGGCCTCGTCCTCGGTCAGCCGGGGGCCGGGCGAGTTGATCTTCGTCGTCGTGCCGTCGTCCTCGGCGAGCGTGAGATTGACTCGCAGCCGGCCCTGGATCGGCACGGCGCGACGCGGGAGCCCGAGCGCCTCGAGCGCGCCGACGAGCGGCTCGTCGTCGGCCGCGGGCAGCATGGCGGTCACCGCGACTCCGTTCGCGTGCAGGACCCGGGCGACGTTGATCCCCTTGCCGCCCGGATCGTCGTGAGCGGCACGGCTGCGCACGACACCGCCGCGCTCCAGCGGCTCCAGCAGGCCGATGAGGCGGTCGATCGCGGGATTGGCTGTGACGGTGACGATCACGACGCCCTCCTCGTGCGGATGGGACCACCTTCCCACGTCACGTGCGGCTCCGCTGTGTGGATTTGTGTGGCTTTCGACGTGGTGTTCTCTTGTTTTATGCCATATCGTGGGACATTGTCAATCGGATGGTACCGCTCGCCACACCGGAGGGCTACGGTCGAGAGGTGACCAGCGTCTACTCCGGAACGGCCGTCGTCCCGGGGATCGGAGTCGGACCGGCGGTCCGGCCCGCCCCGCGACCCACGGCCCCTGACGGCGAGGCCGCCACCGACGCCTCGACCACCACCGTCGCCTTCGGCAGCGCCGCGGCCGAGGTCGCCCGGCGTCTGCGTGAGCGCTCCCAGGCCGCCAGCGGCGCGGCCGCCGAGGTGCTCGCCGCCACGGCGGGTCTGGCCGAGGACCGCGGGCTGGCGACGTTCGTCTCCAAGCACGCGTCCCAGGGCGCCGGCCCGGCGACCGCGACGTCCCGCGCGATCGACGAGCTCGCCGCCATGTTCACCGCCGCCGGCGGACTCATGGCCGAACGGGTCACCGACCTGTACGACGTGCGCGACCGGATCATCGCCGAGCTGCTCGACCTTCCCGAGCCGGGCATTCCGACGCCGGAGGAGCCGTCCGTGCTGCTCGCCGACGACCTCGCACCGGCCGACACCGCCGGTCTCGATCCCTCCCGCATCGTGGCGATCGCCACCGAGCTGGGCGGCTCGACCAGCCACACCGCGATCATCGCCCGCCAGCTGGGCATCCCGTGCGTCGTGGCCGTCACCGACCTGCACGAGGTCGAGGCCGGCAGCCGTGTCGCCGTGGACGGCACCGCCGGCACCGTCACGGTCGATCCGGACGAGACCGAGATCGCGCGACTGGTGGAGGAGGACCGCCGGACCCGGGAGGCGGCCGCGGGGTGGACCGGACCCGGACGGACCGCCGACGGACACGAGGTGCAGATCCTGGCCAACGTGCAGGACGGGGCCGGCGCCCGACGGGCCGCCTCCGAGCCGATCGAGGGCGTGGGCCTGTTCCGCACCGAGCTGTGCTTCCTCGACCGATCCACCGAGCCGACCGTGGAGGAGCAGGCCGACATCTACGCCGAGGTCTTCGAGGCCCTCGGCGACAAGAAGGTCATCGTCCGCACGCTCGACGCGGGATCGGACAAGCCGCTCGCCTTCGCGACCCATCCCGACGAGCCCAACCCCGCGCTCGGCGTCCGGGGCCTGCGCATCGGCATGGCCGACCCCGGCATCCTCGATCGGCAGCTGGACGGCATCGCCCGGGCTGCCGAGCGCACCTCGGCCGACGTCCGCGTGATGGCTCCGATGGTGACGACCGAGGCGGAGGCCGTCTGGTTCGCCGAGCGTGTCCGCCGACGCGGTCTGCCGGTCGGGATCATGATCGAGACCCCCTCGGCGGTGATCCTGGCGGACCGTCTGCTGGAGCATCTCGACTTCGTCTCGATCGGCACCAACGACCTGTCCCAGTACACGTTCGCCGCCGACCGGATGGCGCCGACGCTGAGCACCCTCACCGACCCCTGGCAGCCGGCGCTGCTGGCCTCGATCAGGATGGTCGCCGAGGCTGGCCGACGCGCCGGCAAGCCGGTCGGCGTCTGCGGCGAGGCGGCCGCCCATCCTCAGCTGGCCTGCGTCCTGGCGGGCCTGGGCGTGACGTCTCTGTCGTGCGCCTCGACGGCCGTGCGGGCGGTCGGCGCCAAGCTGGCGTCGGTGACGATCGAGCAGTGCCGTGCCGCCGCGGAGGCGGCGATGGAGGCCGCCGGTCCGGCCGAGGCGGCGCGCGCGGCTGCGGACCTGCTCACCTGAGTGCGTCCCCCGCCCCGACTGCCGAACCGTGTCGGCGGTCGGGCGGGGACGGCACCGGCGCCGGTGCTCCCCTCACCGGCCTGCCGCGATCCGCCCGGCCGGGTGCCGAAGCACACCCGACCGGGAGGTCGTGACGGACCCCGGTCCCCGCTGCGGGACCGAGGCCGCGAAGCCGTCGAGCACGAGGGGCCGGCGCATGGTCCCGGCATCCGGCTCCCTTCCCCTGAGCACCGGCACACCTGGTCGGGACCACCTCCCCAGCGCGGGCCCGAGAGCCCGCGTCGCCGCCGTGTTCGGCTCGACCGCGCCGCCCCACACCCGAGGCGACACCGTGAATCTACGCGTCCGAGGGGGCGGCAACCGCGGGTGACATCACAATCCCCCCCCCCCGACCCACCCCCGCGGATAAGCGCGCCACACAGGCC
>JAJUII010000185.1 GCA_029265505.1 Aeromicrobium choanae | reverse complement strand
CGGCTGGTGGAAGCTGATGTGGTCGTTCCACGCCTGGTCACCGAAGCGGTCGGTGCGGGCGTGGACGAGGACCTCGTCGGCCTCGTTGACGATCTCGACGTCCTTCATCGGGATCGTCACCGCGGCGAGCTCCTCGGCGATGCCCAGGCCTTGCAGCGTCCGCATGGTCTCGCCGTCGAAGTGGACCGCGCGCGCGGTCGGCCACATCTCCTCGTCCTTCTCCAGGCCGACCGCGGTGAGGCCCAGGCGGCCGAGCAGCGCGAGCGCGGTCGTGCCGACCGGCCCGCCGCCGATCACGGCGACATCGACATCGGTGTTCACACAACACTCCTTCGTGTTCAGTACGTCTCGTATCGAATGGTACGAGTGCTGACGTGTGGTGTCCAGCACACGATGCGTGACGGCGGGCTGTCAGGGAAGCGCGGTTTTGGTATGCCCGCTATGAGCAACTCGTATGGCGGCGCCGGCGCGGTCGACCACGCCACGCAGCCACACGTGCTCCGCGTCGACGCCACGGTCGGAGTGCCACCAGAACGCGTCACGTACAGGGTCGAGGTCCAGCGGGGGGTCGACCACCTGGAGGCGGGGCTCCAGCTGGACGGCGAGACGGCCGAAACCCTCCGGCACGAGGGCGACACGGTCGGTGCCGACGATGAGGGAGGGCATGACGAAGAAGTGTGGGGTCACCGCCGCGACCGAGATGTCGATCCCGCGGAACTGGAGCTGTTGGCGCGCCGGGCCCATGCCCTCGCGAGGGGTGAGGTTGTGCACCCACGGGCGGGTGAGCAGCTCGTCGGCCGTGGGGTTGTCGCTCAGGCCGGAGGCGCCGTCCAGTAGGCACACCCAGGCCTCGGTGATGAGGTCGAGGTGCGGGTGGTCGGCGAGGTAGCCGTGCGCGAAGAACACACCGTCGATCGTGCGCAGCGAGTCGGGCAGGCCGTTGACGAAGGCGGCATCGACCGCAGGGAACTCGAACCGGACGTTCGGTGCCTCGCGCTCGACGATGCTCGTGAGGGCGGGGGCGATGCGCGCGATCGTGTAGTCCACGCCGGCGATGACGAACTGACGGGTGCTCGTCACGGGGTCGAACCGCGACTGCAGGCTGAAGATGTGCTCGGCCTCCGCGATGGCGTGGGGCAGTGCGGCGAGCAGTCGTTCGGCGAGTGGGGTGAGCTCGTGGCGGTTGCCGCGCCGGACGAGCAGCGGGTCGTCGTAGTGTCGTCGCAGTCGGCCGAGGGCGATCGACATGGCGGACTGGGAGACGTGCAGGCGTTCGGCGGCTCTCGTGACGTTGCGCTCCTCGAGGAGGACCCGCAGCGGGCGCAGCAGGTTGTAGTCGACGGCCGCCATAGCCATCACCAGCCTCTCAGTGCACCACAGCGGTGGTTCTCGCCCCGGCCCCAAGCCTGTCAGAGGGACGGGCAGAGCAGCGCCAACATCCTTGCGAGACGTCTCGTATCGGATAGGCTCAGCCACATGGTGGGCCGAAGCGAAGAGAGCCGTCAAGCGATCCTCAAGTCGACACTCAAGCTGCTGGGGGTCGGCGCCCGGGGCGGGACCACGATCCAGAAGCTGTCGATCGAGGCGATCGCCAAGCGCGCGGGCGTGAGCAAGTCGACGATCTACCGGTGGTGGGACAACAAGGCGGCCGTGGTGATCGACGCGTTCGTGACCGAGTACCTCACCCACACCCCCGTGCGCGACGACGTGCCGTTCGAGCAGGCGCTGCGGGAGCATGTGGCAGCCGTCGTGCATCAGTACGCGGGGGTCGACGGCAGGCTTGTCGCTCAGCTGATCGCCGAGGCGCAGTACGACCCGGCGACCCTGCAGGAGTTCCACAACCGTTTCTGGGGCGGGCGGCGCTCGGCCGTGGAGGCCCTGATCCGGCGTGGGGTCGAGGAGGGAGTGGTGCGGTCGGACGTCGAGCCGGGGATGATCGCCAACCTCGTCTACGGGCCGGTCTACCTGCGTCTGCTCCTGGGCGGTGGTCCCCTCGACGACGGGTTCGCCACCGAGCTCGTCGAGCTCGCGCTGGACGGCATCGGCGTGCGCTCAAGCGCCCTGCGGGAGCCCGCTCGGCGCTGAGAGTCAGTCGGTGCTCCGGGCGCGCAGTGCCCGTCCCGTGCCGCGGAAGAGCGCGATCTTGCGGTGTGAGGACCGTACGGTCACATCAACGACGACGCGCCGGGCGTCCCGGAAGTACAGGCCGGCCTCGGCGACGAGCACCTCTCCGACCCGGCTGGGCGCGAGGTAGGTGATCTGGGCGTCCGTCGTCGCGGTGCCCTCGAGCACGGAGTTGGCGGCGAAGGCGAAGGCGCTGTCCGCCAGGGCGAAGACGTAGCCACCCTGGGTGATGCCGTGGCCGTTGACCATCTGCGGCTGCACGGTGAGCGTCACGACGGAGTGCCCCTCGAGCGCCTCGAGAACCGTGATGCCGAGCGCCTCGAGGCTGGGGTCATCGGCCATGAGCCCTTGGACGAACGGGGCGATCGTCATGACAGCCTCTCCAGCACCATCGCCATGCCCTGCCCGCCGCCGACGCACAGCGTCGCCAGACCGACGGTCGTGTCGGTTCGCTGGAGGCCACGCGCCAGCGTGCCGACCAGGCGGGCGCCGGTCATCCCGAACGGGTGGCCGAGGGCGATCGCGCCCCCGTGGGGGTTGACCCGCTCGGGGTCTGCCCCGAGCTGCCGCACGACGGGCACGACCTGGGCGGCGAAGGCCTCGTTGAGCTCGATGAGGTCGACGTCGTCGATCGACAGCCCGAGCCGTCCGAGCAGCCGCGTGGAGGCCTCGACGGGCCCGAGCCCCATGATCTCCGGCGACAGTGCGCTCGCCGCGCTGCCGAGGATGCGCGCCAGCGGGGTGATCCCGAGCTCCCCGGCGCGCCGCCCGCTCATCACCACCAGGGCGGAGGCGCCGTCGTTCAGTGGGCTCGCGTTGCCGGCGGTCACCGTGCCGTCGGGCCGGAACACCGGTGGCAGGCCGGCGAGGACCTCGAGCGTGGTGGAGGGGCGGGGGCCGTCGTCGGCCGTGACCAGGGCGCCGTCGGCCCTGGTGTAGGGCAGGATCTCGCCTGTGAAGTAGTCGCGGGCGACGGCGTCGGCGGCCGCGCGCTGAGACTTCAGCGCCCACTCGTCCTGCTCTGCGCGGGTAGTGCCGGTGAGGCCGGCGACGAACTCGGCGGTCTTGCCCATGGCGATGTCGACGTCGGGCGTTTCTCCCTCCTCGCGCGGGTCACGCCACGTCGCGCCGGACTCGAAGAGCTCGTCCGCTCGCGCCGCGGCGCGCTCCGAGCCGGGGTAGGGCAGCGCGGGGTTCGGTGGCTGGTGCGACGTCGACTCGACACCGCCGACGAGGTAGGCCTCGCCGTCTCCCGCCTTGACGGCCTGGGCGGCCATCGCCGTCGCCTGCAGCGAGGAGGCGCGGAAGCGGTTGACCGATGCCGACGGGAGGACGTCCATCCCACCGAGCACGGCGACGCGCCGCCCGAGGTTGCTGCCCTGCGTTCCCTCGGGCACGGCGCACCCGAGGTAGAAGTCGCTGAGCTCGTGCGGGTCCAGCTGAGGAACCTGGGCGAGCGTCGCCCGGACGGCGGCGAGCGCGAGGTCCTCGGGTCGCTCGGCGGCGAGCGAGCCCTTGCGGGCACGTCCGATCGGGGTGCGCTGGTAGGCGACGACGACAGCGTCGTCGGCCGCCACGTGCTGGTTGGCCACGGGTACCTACCTTTCGGGCGAGTGGTTCGCCGAGGGGCCGCACGCGTGTTGCAGCCCCTCGGCGTGGTCGAGGGTCAGGCCGGGATCCGGCCGCGGACGAACTCCTCGTCCGGGGAGTCGGTGACGGGCAAGCCGGAGGCGACAAGTGCCGCACGCGCCTGCTTCATCAGGCGGTCGGGGAGACGGCCGGCGGGGCCGCGCAGGGCGCCGCCGTTGAAGCCGGCGAGCCACTCCTGGTACTTCCAGCCGGTGCGGTTGATGACCGTCGTGCCGACGGACGAGCCGGTGAGGATGGCGACGTTGGCGGCCCGAGCGGGCGCGACCTGCCACCACAGCTCCATCGCCTCCTCCCACCTGCCGGTGCGGGCGAGGTCGAAGGCGCGTGGGAAGTAGTCCGACATCCAGTTCGTGTTGCTCGTCCCGGAGAACTGGAAGTCGAGCACCGACATCAGCGGGATCGTCTCGCTCTCGATGGGGCAGCTGATGACCACCTCGCCGTTGAAGTGGTGGTACATCTCCATGATGCCGCCGATGGTCGGGTAACCCTGCTCGGCCTTGATCGCCACGATGTTCGGGATCTCGTCCAGCACCTTGCGGACCCACGTGACCGGCATGCCGGCCGGGTGGATGCGCTCGAAGCCCCAGGCCGGCAGGCCGAAGAGCATGACGCCCAGGTCGGTGGAGTCGCAGATGGCCTTGGTGTAGTCGAAGACCTCGTCGAGGCTTGTAGGCCAGTAGGACGTCGGGTAGGACAGGAGGACCGAGTCGACGCCCTCCTTCTCGGCGAGCTTGAGCGCGGCGATGTTCTGCTCGAGGGTGTTGAAGGAGCAGTGGAAGAACAACTGGAAGTCCGGGCCGCCGACCTCCCGGGCCACGGCCGTGATTCGCGCGTTCTCCTCGGGGGTGACGTTGAGCTCGGTGACCAGGAGGGTGCCGGCGAAGCCGAGCTCCTTGAGCCTGGTGATGTCGTGGGCGATGGCCTTCTCGTTGATGCCCGAGAAGTCGGCGGTGTAGGAGGGCATGGTCACGGCGATGGCGCCGTTCCAGTGCTGCTTGGCCCACTCGCGGGCCTGGCTCTTCGTGTAGTCCACCATGGTGCTGTTGTTCCTCACTTCTTCGTGGTGACGATTCCGACGGGGAGTGCGTAGCCGTAGCCCTCGGCGCGGGCGCGGTCGTAGAGCATCTCGGCGACGACGATGTCCTGGAGGCCCGAGCCGGTGGACTTGTAGACGCGGAT
>JAJUII010000196.1 GCA_029265505.1 Aeromicrobium choanae | reverse complement strand
GACGCGGACCTGGCGATCGCCTTCGTGACCCTCAGTGCGATGGACGCTCCCTGACCCTGGACGCGGGGACGGATCCCCGAACGCGCCGGGAGCCCAGGCATGGACCTCGTCGAGCGTCGTGGTGATCGACCCGCGGGGTGTCTTCCGCCGACGCCGGATCGGCTGCATACGTGAATCCAAATGCAGGTGGCGCGCGACCTGGAGGCGCGCGGTCATGACGTCGTGCCCGTGGCCGGAGACGTCCGCGACGAGGCGGTCGCCGAGCGTCTGATCTCGACGCACGACCGGCTCGACGTGCTGGTCGACAACGCCGGCATCTCGCCGAAGGACGAGTTCGGTCAGCGGACGCCTGCGCTCAAGACCACGCGTGAGGAGTGGGATCGGGTTCTGGACGTGAACCTGACGGCACCGTGGTGGCTCTCGATCCTCGCCGGTCGGCGGATGGTCGCGCAGGGGAGCGGCGTGATCCTGTTCGTCTCGTCCGTCACGGCGCGGGCCTACTTCATGACCTCGGGGCTGCCCTACACGACGTCGAAGACCGCGCTGGTGGGAATGACGCGGGCACTGGCGGGAGAGTTGGCGATCTCACCGGCGTGACGTTGGACGTCAACGGCGGGGTCTGGATGAATTGAGGTCCGGGCGAATCAGGTGGCGCCGGCCTCGGCGGCGAGCAGGTAGGTGCTCAGCAGTCGCTTGAGCTCGATGATGGCGGCCTCGTGCTCCTGAGCGTCACGAACCGCGAAGTTGAGCATCGAGTAGGTGATGTGGACCAACACCTCGGCCATGATCTTGCGCCGGTCGCGCGGGGTGCCGGGGGTCAGGGGAGCCAGCACGTGAGCCACACGTGCCGCGAGCTGCTGCTCGGTCACCTCGGCGGTGGCACGCGTCGCGGGCGTCGACTGGACGGCGTACCAGACCGCGCTGCGCGAAGGATCGGTCAGCCACAGGCGTGCCATGTGGTCGACGAGCCGATCCAGCAGGTTCAGCCAGTCAAGCGTCGGCAGCTCGGCGGCGAGCTTGTCCAGCTCCTCGGCGACCGCGACCGCGTTCTGGCGGTCGAGCTCGCAGACGATCACGTACTTGTTGGCGAAGAACTGGTAGAGGGTACCGATGGGGAGACCCGCCCGGTGGGCGACCTCCTCGCAGGTGAACGACTCGAAGCCGACCTCGAGCAGGACGTCCCGCGAGACCTGCAGCAGGTGGTCGAACTTGACCTTGCTGCGGGCCTGCGTGGGACGCCTGCGCGGTTCGAGGATCTGGGCCGTCACGGGCGCAAGACTACCCTCGATTACTCAGACGTAGCCTTCAAACCGTGCTGGACGAGGGGCGCGGTCATCGAACCGATGCCCTCGAAGCCCTCGCCGTACGTCTGACCCTGGGTGTGCCGGAAGTAGATGCCCTCCAGGATCACCGCGAGCTTGAAGTACGCCAGCCCGAGGTGGAACCCCAGCTCGCTGACGTCGCGCCCGGAGCGACTCGCGTAGCGCTCCACGACCTCGTCGGGGGAGAGGTAGCCCTCGGCCCGGGGTGCGTCGGTGACGTTCGCGCTCGCGTCGGCGCTCTGGAGCGCCAGGTTCTGGTAGGCGAGCATGACCGCGAGGTCCGTCAGTGGATCGCCGAGCGTGCTCATCTCCCAGTCCAGGACCGCGGTGATGCGGTCGCCGTCCTCGGTGTCGACCAGGGCGTTGTCGAGACGGTAGTCGCCGTGCACGATCGTGCCGTCGCCTGTCGTCGGCACGGTCGCCTCGAGTCGGGCGGCGAGCTCGTCGATGCCCTCGATCTCGCGCGAGCGCGAGGCGTCGAGCTGCTTCTTCCACCGGCGGACCTGGCGTTCCAGGTATCCGTCCGGCCGTCCGAAGTCGCCCAGGCCGACCGCCTCGTAGTCGACCGCGTGGAGGTCGGCGAGCGTGTCGACGAGCCGTTCGGTGATGGCGCGGACCCGCTCGGGGCCGAGCCGCTCCAGATCGGAGGCGCGCTGGAACGCGGTGCCCGACATCTTCTCCATCACGTAGAACGGCGCGCCGATCACCGTGTCGTCCGGGCAGGACGCGATCATCCGCGGCACGGGGACCGCGGTGTCGGCCAGGGCCGCCATGATGCGGTGCTCGCGCCCCATGTCGTGCGCGGTCGCGAGCACGTGGCCCAGCGGCGGGCGCCGCACGATGACCTCGCGCTCGCCGTTGGAGACCGCGTAGGTCAGGTTGGACTTCCCGCCGGTGATCAGCCGGGCGCTGAGGTCCCCGGGGAGCTCCCCGGGGACCTCAGCGTCGAGCCAGACGCGCAGGGCCGCGAGATCGAGGCCCTTGACGCCGTCGTCCTGAGTGGTCACGTCAGTCCTTCGGTCCGCCGGCGACGTAGATGACCTGGCCGGACACGAAGCCCGCGCCCTCGCTGCACAGGAAGGCCGCGGTGTGGGCGATGTCCTCGGGCTGGCCGACGCGCTGGACCGGGATCTCCTTGGCCGCGTACTCGATGAAGTCGTCGAACGGGACGCCGATGCGCTCGGCCGTCGCGGCCGTCATGTCGGTCTGGATGAAGCCCGGGGCGATCGCGTTCGCGGTGATGCCGAACTTGCCCAGCTCGATGGCGAGGGTCTTGGTGAAGCCCTGCAGGCCCGCCTTGGCGGCCGAGTAGTTGGCCTGGCCGCGGTTGCCGAGCGCCGAGACGCTGGAGAGGTTGACGATGCGTCCGTAGTTCGCCTCGGTCATGTACTTCTGGCAGGCCTTGGTCATCAGGAACGAGCCCTTGAGGTGCACGTTCATGACCATGTCCCAGTCGTCCTCGGTCATCTTGAACAGCAGGTTGTCGCGGATGATGCCGGCGTTGTTGATCAGCACCGTCGGCGCGCCGAGCTCTTCGGCGACCTTCGTCACGGCGGCCTCGACGGCGGCGGCGTCGGCGACGTTCGCACCCACGGCGAGCGCCTGACCGCCGGCGGCGGTGATCTCGTCGACGACCTTCTGGCAGGCGGCCTCGTCGAGGTCGAGGACGGCGACCTTGTAGCCGTCGGCGGCGAATCGCTTGGCGATGCCGGCGCCGATGCCACGGGCGGCGCCGGTGATGATGGCGGTACGGGTTTCGGACACGGGGTCTCCTTGGTGTCTAAGCGCTTGCTTAGTAAACGGTAGCGCACGCGGAATCGGTGCGGAAGGTCACACCCGAAAACGCCCAAGCGAATGTGAGGGATTCCTCATGTTTGCTCTATAGTTGAGGAATGCCTCACGTTTCCGACGACCACGTGACGACCCAGACCTCCTCCGGGCGCACCCGCCTCGACGAGCGCCGCAGGGCGCGGTTCGCCCGCGTGGAGCCCCGCGGCGCGCGCGTCCACACCGCCCGCGAGCGTGCCGAGCTTCTCATGGACGAGGGCACCTTCGTCGAGTTCACGCCGTTGCGCGCCGCTCAGCCGGGCGCCGGGAGCGGGGTGGTGACCGGCTGGGGCCTGGTCGACGGTCGACCGGTCGTCGTGGCGAGTCACGACGCGGCGATCGCCTCCGGCGCCATCGGGGCCGTGATGGCCGAGGCGATCTGTCGCGCGCAGCGCTTCGCCATCGACCGGGGATTCCCGATCGTCTTCGTCAACGACTCCGGCGGCGCCCGGGTGCCCGACGGCATCCTCGCCCTGCACGGCTGCGGCGAGATCTTCGCGCTGAACGTCGAGGCGCAGGACCGGATCCCGCAGATCTCCGTCATCCTTGGTCCCTGCGCGGGCGCGGCGGCCTACTCGCCGGCGCTCACGGACTGGACCATCATGGTCAAGGGGCACGGACACATGTTCCTCACCGGTCCCGACGTCGTGCGCGCCGCGACCGGCGAGGACGCGACCGCCGACGAGATCGGCGGATCGGGCATGCACACCCGCGTGAGCGGCGTGGCCCACCTCGAGGTGGAGACCGAGGTCGAGGCGCTGCAGTCGGTGCGTCACCTGCTCTCCTACCTGCCCAGCCACGTCGACGGTGAGCTGCCGGTCACCGGCCCCGTGCCGGTCAATCCGATCTCGGCCGAGGCTCTCTCCACCGTGGTCCCGGAGAAGGCCAGTGTGGTCTTCGACATGCACGATGTCATCGACGGCGTGCTGGACAACGGCGCACGGCTGGAGCTCATGCCGGAGTACGCCGGCAGCGTGCTCACCGTCTTCGGCCGCATCGAGGGTCGGCCGGTCGGCGTCGTGGCGAACCAGCCGGCGGTCCGCGGCGGCATCCTCGACTCGCAGAACTCCGTCAAGATCGCGCGTTTCGTCGAGTTCTGCGGGCGCTTCGGGATTCCGATCATCACCCTCGTCGACGTTCCGGGCTTCCTTCCGGGGACGGTCGAGGAGGGCCGCGGCATCATCACCCACGGGGCGAAGGTGCTCAAGGCCTATGCGCAGGCGCGCAAGTCGCTGCGCCTGACCGTGGTGGTGCGCAAGGCCTACGGGGGTGCGTACATCGCGATGGGGTCGACCTCGCTGGGGGCCGATGCGGCCTGGGCGTGGTCGAACGCCGAGATCGCGGTGATGGGGCCCGGAGGAGCGGTGGGGCTCCTGCACCGGCGCGAGCTGGCCGCCGCCGAGGACCCGGCGGCGCTGCGCGAGCGACTGGCCGCCGAGTACCGGGAGAACGTCGCCCGGCCCTACGTGGCCGCCGAGCCCG
>JAJUII010000183.1 GCA_029265505.1 Aeromicrobium choanae | reverse complement strand
GACGGGCCGGGTTCGACACGGTCGGTCACGTCGTGGTCCAGGCGCCCGAGCACGAGGTCGAGAACGCCAAGCTGCTGCGCAAGGCCGGTGACGACCCCAAGAAGCTCAAGAGGATCCAACGCAAGAAGCCTCCGGAGGGGTTCGTCTCCTGGGGTCGGGGCACCTTCGAGCGGCTCGTCGACGGCACCCCGGAGCCGCTCGTGTCGCGGATGCGCGTGAGCCACGCGATGGTGCTCGACGTGCTCGCCCGTCCCGGCGACGCCCGCGTGGCCCTCGAGCGGCTCATCCGCGAGAGCGGGGAGGCGCCCGAATCGCAGGACCGACTGCTCGCCGAGGTCGACGCGATCATCGAGGCGCTGCTGGCCGGCGGTGTCGTCGAGCGGCTCGACCCACCGGACGAGACCGGCCGCACCCTGCGCCTGACCGTCGACCTGCAGCCGAACTTCGCCCTCAACCAGCCGCTGTCCCCGTTCGCGGTGGCGGCGTTCGAGCTGCTGGACCGGGAGTCTGCGACCTACGCGCTCGACGTCGTCTCGGTCATCGAGGCGACCCTGGACGATCCGCGGCCGATCATCAGCGCCCAGCGGTTCCGCGCGCGCGGCGAGGCCGTCGCCGAGATGAAGCTGGACGGCATCGAGTACGACGAGCGGATGGAGCTGCTCGAGGACGTGGAGCATCCGCAGCCGCTGCGCGACCTGCTCGAGGCCGCCTACGAGACCTACCGCGGCGGACACCCGTGGGTCGCCGACCACGAGCTGAGGCCCAAGTCCGTGGTCCGCGAGATGTGGGAGCGGGCCATGACGTTCTCGGAGTTCGTCGCCGACTACCGACTCGCCCGGTCCGAGGGTCTGGTGCTGCGCTACCTCTCGGACGTCTACAAGGCGCTCGTGCGGACGGTGCCCACCTCGGCGCGCACCGAGGAGCTCGACGACATCACCTCGTGGCTCGGCGAGCTGGTCCGCCAGACCGACTCGAGCCTGCTGGACGAGTGGGAGCGTCTCATCGCCCCGGGCGCAGACCCGGCCGACGTGCGGCCCCAGGCCTCGGGCGAGGCGACGCCCCGTCCGCTCACGGCCAACGTCCGGGCCTTCCGGGTACTGGTCCGCAACGCGCTCTTCCGGCGCGTCGAGCTCGCGGCCTTCGGCCGGTTCGACGAGCTCGGCGAGCTGGACCGCGACAGCGGCTGGGACGCCCCGGCCTGGCAGGAGGCGATCGACCGGTACCGGGAGGAGTACGACGACCTCGGGACGGGTGCCGAGGCGCGCGGACCGCAACTGTTCCTCGTGGAGGACGAGACCTCGCGGATCTGGCGGGTCCGTCAGACCTTCGACGATCCGGCCGGTGACCGGGACTGGGGGATCTGGGCGGAGGTGGACCTCGACGCCTCCGACGAGGCCGGGGAGCCGGTGGTCCGCGTACTCGACGTCGGCCCGCGCTGAGGCCGCAGGTCGTAGGTGGGACGCCATGATCGACTGGAACGTCGCCCGCTCCACCGCGCGGCGGTTGATGCGGCCCGGCCCGGACCTGACCGACGCCCAGGTCCGCGACGTCGTCGCGGAGCTGCGTGCGGCCTCCCGCGTCGCCGAGGAGCCGGTGCGCGAGTTCACCGGCCTCGAGCCGGCGCATCCCACCCCCGTCCTGGTCGTCGACCGGCCGAACTGGGTGGACGCGAACCTCGCCTCGTTCGCGGTGCTCATGGCGCCCATCGACGAGAAGATCGCGGCGGCCGGCAAGGAGCCGACGGGCCTGCCGCGCGCGGTGGGCAGCCGGGTGACGGGTGCTGAGCTGGGCGCGATCGTGGCCTTCCTCGGCGGTCGCGTGCTCGGCCAGTTCGATCCGCTGTTCGAGGGGGCCGACGGCCCCGGTCGCCTGCTGCTGGTGGCGCCGAACATCGTCCACGTCGAGCGGGAGCTGGACGTGGACCCGACCGACTTCCGCCGCTGGGTGTGCCTGCACGAGGAGACGCACCGGGCGCAGTTCACCGGGGTGCCGTGGATGCGCGACCACCTGCTGGCGAAGATCGACGAGATGGTCGACGCGACCGAGGTCGGCGGCGGCCAGGTCGCCGACACCCTGGCCCAGGCCCTGCCCGAGCTGGTCAGGATCGTCCGCGGTCAGTCCGACAAGTCGCTGTCCGACCTGTTCCAGAACGAGCGACAGCGGGAGGTCGTCGACTCGCTCACCGGCCTGATGTCCCTGCTCGAGGGTCACGCCGACGTCGTGATGGACGACATCGGACATCGGATCGTGCCGAGCGTGGCCGAGATCCGCCGCAAGTTCACTCGGCGGCGCGGCTCCGGCTCGAGCCTGTCGAAGGTCCTGCGGCGGCTGCTCGGCTACGAGGCCAAGATGCGGCAGTACAGCGAGGGCGCGGCGTTCGTGCGCGCTGTGACCGAGCGGGTGGGCCGGGACGGGTTCGACGCCGTCTGGGCCGATTCGACGAACCTGCCCACGCGTGCCGAGATCGCCGATCCGCAGTCGTGGGTCGCTCGGGTCCACGGCTGACCGTGACCAGACTCGACCCGCTCGTCGCGCGGGCCCGGCGCCTCGTCGAGCCGTACCTGGCGCCGGGAGCGGTCGTGGCGGTCTCCGGCGGGGCCGACTCGCTGGCGCTGGCCGCGGTGGTGGGCTTCTTCGTCCGTCGACGGGGGCTCGACGCCCGCGCGGTGGTCGTCGACCATGGCCTGCAGGAGGGATCGGCGACCGTGGCGAGTCGGGCCGCCGCGCAGTGCGAGGCGGTCGGACTGCCGGCCGTGGTGCGCGCAGTCGAGGTGCGCGACCTCGGCACCGGCCCGGAGGACGCCGCCCGGACCGCCCGGTACCGAGCCCTGCACGCCGAGGCCGCCCAAGCGCCGGTGCTGCTCGCCCACACACTCGACGACCAGGCCGAGACCGTGCTGCTGGGGTTGGGGCGCGGATCGGGCCCGCGGGCCGTCGGGGGGATGCGCCCCGCCGACGGCCGCCTCCGCCGTCCCTTCCTCACGCTCCGCCGTGCCGACACCGAGCGGATCTGCGCACTGCACGGCCTCGACTGGTGGGACGATCCGCACAACGCCGACCCGACCTATCGCCGGGTGCGAGTGCGCCGCGAGCTGCTGCCGCTGATGGAGGAGGTGCTCGGTGGGGGAGTCGCCGAGGCCCTGGCACGCACCGCCGAGCTCGTCCGGATGGACGCCGACGTGGTCGACCGGTTGGCGATCAGGGCCACGCCGACGTCCGGTCGGGTCGACGACGTGGCGGCGTTCGCCGCCCTGGACGCCCCCGTCCGACTGCGGGTCTGGCGTCGACTGGCGATCGGCGCCGGGGCTGCGGCCGGCGAGCTCTCGTACGCGCACACCCGGGCGCTCGACGGTCTGTTGTCGGCCCCGGGCGGCACTCGCATCGAGCTGCCCGGCCACGTGGTCGCGGTCCGCCGGGGCGACGCGGTGGTCTTCGAGCACTGATCAGAGCGGTGCGTGCGACCGCGTCGCCCCGACGATGCGTGACCGGGCGCCGTGGGAAAACGCGCGCTGTGGCAGTCTGACTCCGTGGACATCTCGCGCGTGGAAGCCGACCTCGACCTGACCCAGACACTCTTCACGGAGGAGCAGATCCAGACCCGTCTGGCGGAGATGGCGCGCCAGATCGAGGCCGACTACGAGGGCCGCGACATCCTCCTGGTGGGGGTGCTCAAGGGTGCCGTGATGGTGATGGCCGATCTGTCGCGGGCGCTGAACCGTCACGTCGAGATCGACTGGATGGCCGTCTCCTCCTACGCGGGCACCAAGTCGTCGGGCGTGGTCCGCATCCTCAAGGACCTCGACACCGATCTGGCCGGCCGTCACGTGCTCGTGGTCGAGGACATCATCGACACCGGTCTGACCTTGTCCTGGCTGGTGGCGAACCTGCGCTCGCGCGGGCCCGCCTCGGTCGAGATCGCCACGCTGTTGCGCAAGCCCGAGGCGCTCGAGATGCCGGTCGAGGTCAAGTACGTCGGATTCGACATCCCGAACGCGTTCGTCGTCGGCTACGGTCTGGACTTCAACGAGAAGTACCGCAACTTGCGCAGCATCGGCACACTGGCTGAGCACGTGTACTCCTGACGACCGGACGGACCCATCTGCATGAACGAGACGGCATGAACGTGAGGAACCTGTTCAAAGGGCCGTGGATGTGGATCATCCTCATCGCCGCCGTGGTCATCGCCGTCCTGTCGTTCTCCGGCTCGGCCGACGGCTACAAGGAGATCGAGACCGCCGACATGGTGGCTCACTTCGAGAAGGCCGAGATCGAGAAGGTCACCTTCGTCGACGAGGACCAGGAGATCCGCGCGACGCTGAAGAAGGACGACCAGCAGGTCAAGGCGACGTGGCTCGGCGACCAGGGCAACGACTTGGTCGCCAAGGCGCAGGAGCTGCTCGACGACGGCGAGCTCGACAGCTACAACGTCAAGGTCCCGCCGAAGAACACGGTCCTGTCGGTCCTGCTGAGCTTCCTGCCGTTCGTCATCTTCATCTTGATCTTCCTGTGGCTGATGAACTCGATGCAGGGTGGCGGCGGGCGCGTCATGCAGTTCGCCAAGTCCAAGGCCAAGCTCATGACGAAGGACACGCCGCAGACCACCTTCGCCGACGTCGCCGGTTGTGACGAGGCGATCGAGGAGCTCGGCGAGATCAAGGAGTTCCTGCAGGAGCCGGCCAAGTTCCAGGCCGTGGGCGCCAAGATCCCCAAGGGCGTCCTGCTGTACGGCCCGCCCGGCACCGGCAAGACGCTGCTGGCCCGTGCGGTCGCGGGCGAGGCGGGCGTGCCGTTCTACTCGATCTCCGGCTCGGACTTCGTGGAGATGTTCGTCGGCGTGGGCGCCTCCCGCGTGCGGGACCTGTTCGAGCAGGCCAAGGAGAACGCCCCGGCGATCGTCTTCATCGACGAGATCGACGCCGTCGGTCGCCACCGCGGCACCGGCATGGGCGGCGGCCACGACGAGCGCGAGCAGACCCTGAACCAGCTGCTCGTCGAGATGG
>JAJUII010000191.1 GCA_029265505.1 Aeromicrobium choanae | reverse complement strand
AGTTCGTCGCGGCCGAGGCTCTCGGACTCCCCGTCACGTGGCAGGACGGACTCGACGTGCCCTTCCCCGTCCACGGCGCCGCGGTCCTGGCCGACCAGGTCCAGGTCGACCCCGGGTCCCTCGTCGAGTCGCTCGCTCGGGAGGCACGCGCCGCCGGCGCCGTACTGGTGGACGGCGCGCGGGTCGCCCACGTCGACCTGGTCGGCTCGCCACGTGTCCGCCTCGCCGACGGTCGGCGGGTGCGCCCGCGATCGGTGGTGGTGGCCACCAACGGCACCATCCTGGATCGGAGCGGAGCGTTCGCCGACACCGAGGCGCAACGCTCGTACATCGTGGCGTACCGTCACCGGACTCCCCCGTCGATCATGGCGCTGTCCGCGGGATCGCCGTCCATCTCGGTGCGCGACGCCGTCGCACCGGACGAAACGCCGGTCGTGCTGGTCGGCGGCCACGGCCACGTCGTGGGGCGCACCCGGTCGGAGGTCGCCCACGTCGACGCCCTGCGGGCGTGGGCGGCCGAGCACCTCCCCGAGGCGGAGGAGATCGCCGCATGGTCGGCGCAGGACCGCACGACCTCCGACGGTCTGCCGCGCTTCGGTCGGCTCACGGTCAGCCCGCACGTTCGGCACGCCACCGGCATGGCGAAGTGGGGCTTCACCAACGGGCCGGCCGCGGCGCTGGCGATCGCCGGGGACATCCTCGGGGACGCCCCCGCGTGGCATGCGCGGATGGAGCGCGGACGTCCGGTGACCGCCACGGTGCGGCGCCGCGTCACACTCAACGCCTCCGTCGCCCGCGAGCTCGTGTCCGGATGGGTGAGGGCCGTCGCGACGGGGCCCAGCTCGCCCCGTCCGGGCCGGGGAGCGGTGCACCGCGAGGGCGTGCGCCTCGTGGCCGACGCCGACGACGGCGAGCGCGAGCATCGCGTCAGCCCGGTCTGCACGCACCTGGGCGGGATCTTGCGGTGGAACGACCTCGAGCAGACGTGGGACTGCCCACTGCACGGCTCGCGATTCTCGCCGGACGGGGAGGTCCTGGACGGCCCGGCCACGGCACCTCTCGGCTGTCCGGGCCGTGCGCGAGACGGGTCCGACCTCCGCTGACGTCGGCCCGCCTCGCTCCGGTTGCCGCGCTCCGCGGGCCGTGTGACGCTGATCGAGGTTGAGCACGACAGCCGCATTCGACTCCCTGCCCCGTGCGGAGGATTCATGGCGCACCCCGATCAGACCACCGACGGTCCGCGTGACCTCGTGCTGGAGCATCTCGGTCTCGCCGACGCGCTCGCGCACCGATACGCCGGTCGCGGCGTCGACACCGAGGATCTCGAGCAGGTCGCCCGGCTCGCCCTCGTCAAGGCCGCTCGCCGCTACCGGACCGACCGCGGTGACTTCGCGCCGTTCGCCGCCGCCACGATCGGCGGCGAGCTCAAGCGGCACTTCCGGGACCGGGCGTGGGTGGTGCGCCCACCGCGCCGACTCCAGGAGATCCAGGCTCGGTTGAGCGCCGAGCACGTCGGTGAGGTGACCAGCTCAAACGTCGCCGAGATCGCCGGCCGCCTCGGGCTGGACCCGCACGAGGTGTCGGAGGCGTCCGCCGCGCGCGGCTGCTTCCACGCCGACTCGACCGACGATCCGGATCACCGCCGCGACCTGGGCGTCGAGGATGCCGCCCTCGAGCTCGTCGCCGAGTGGCAGAGCGTCGCCAGACCATTGCGCCGGCTGGGTCGCGAGGAGCGTCAGCTGCTCTCCTGGCGCTTCGTCGACGGACTGACCCAACAGGCCATCGCGGACCGTCTCGGCATCAGTCAGATGCAGGTCTCGCGACGGCTCGCCAAGGTGATCGCCACGCTCCGCAGCGACGTGGGCGCGGTCGCCGCCTGAGCCGGGTCGGTTGCCACCGGGTGACGCGGACCACTAGTATGCAACGAGTTGTATGCAACTCGTTGCATTGATGCCGTCCCTCGGAGGTTTCGTTCCCATGACCCTGCCCGCCATCCTCGAGAACCGCCTGTCGATCCCCGTCGTGGCGTCCCCCATGTTCATCGCCTCGGGGCCGGACCTGGTCATCGCGCAGTGCAAGGCAGGCGTCGTGGGGTCGTTCCCGGCGCTCAACGCCCGCCCGGCCTCGATGCTCAAGGACTGGCTGCAGCAGATCACCGAGGAACTGGACGGCACCGACGCCGCGCCGTTCGCCGTGAACCAGATCGTCCACCGGTCCAACAACCGGCTCGAGGAGGACATGGCGACCCTCGTGGAGTTCGAGGTCCCGATCGTGATCACCTCGCTCGGCGCCCGCCCCGAGATCAACGAGGCCGTCCACTCGTACGGCGGCATCGTGCTGCACGACGTCATCAACGACCGCTTCGCGCACAAGGCGATCGAGAAGGGTGCCGACGGCCTCATCGCCGTCGCCGCGGGCGCGGGCGGCCACGCCGGCACCCTGTCCCCCTTCGCACTCCTGCAGGAGATCCGGCGTTGGTTCGACGGCCCCCTGCTGCTGTCGGGTTCGATCGCTCACGGCCGGGCGATCCTGGCGGCCCAGGCCGCCGGCGCCGACCTCGCCTACGTGGGCTCGGCGTTCCTCGCCACCGACGAGGCGAACGTCGTCGACGACTACAAGCAGATGATCGCCGACAGCACGGCAGACGACATCGTCTACTCCGACCTGTTCACCGGGGTGCACGGCAACTACCTGCGCGGCAGCATCGAGGCGGCCGGCCTGGACCCCGACGACCTCCCGAAGGGCGACCCGTCCACGATGGACTTCTCCTCCGGCGGCGCCAGCGAGGCCAAGGCCTGGCGCGACATCTGGGGTGCCGGTCAGGGACTCGGCGTGATCGACGCGACCGTCCCGGCCGCCGAGCTCGTCGCCCGGCTCAAGCGCGAGTACGAGCAGGCCCGCGCCGAGCTGCTCGGGAAGGTCGCGGTGACGGTCGCCGGCTGAGGCCGGCCCCGTCCCCAGGACGGGGGTCCTGCTCCCGCCGTGCGGGCGATGAGGCAGTCTAGAGCCTCGAAGCCTGAAATCTGTTCGTAACACGAGACGGGAATGAAGCCTGGTGACACTGCACGAGAGCCTCGCCGAGATCTATGACGAAGTGCTGCGACGCAACCCGGGCGAGTCGGAGTTCCACCAGGCCGTGCTGGAGGTGCTCGACAGCCTCGGTCCGGTCGTGACGAAGCACCCCCACTACACCGACTCGGCGGTCATCCGCCGGCTCTGCGAGCCGGAGCGGCAGATCATCTTCCGCGTGCCGTGGGTCGACGACCAGGGCAACGTGCAGATCAACCGTGGCTTCCGGGTGGAGTTCAACTCCGCGCTCGGGCCCTACAAGGGCGGCCTGCGCTTCCACCCGAGCGTGTATCTGGGCATCGTGAAGTTCCTCGGCTTCGAGCAGATCTTCAAGAACTCCCTGACCGGCATGCCGATCGGCGGCGGCAAGGGCGGCTCGGACTTCGACCCCAAGGGTCGCTCGGACGGCGAGATCATGCGCTTCTGCCAGGCGTTCATGACCGAGCTGTACCGGCACATCGGCGAGTACACCGACGTGCCCGCCGGCGACATCGGCGTGGGCGGGCGCGAGATCGGCTACCTCTTCGGCCAGTACAAGCGGATCACCAACCGGTACGAGTCCGGGGTGCTGACCGGCAAGGGCATCACCTGGGGCGGCTCGCTGGTGCGCACCGAGGCCACCGGCTACGGCACGGTGTTCTTCACCGAGGAGATCCTGCGCACCCGCGGTGACTCCTTCGACGGCAAGCGCGTCGTCGTCTCCGGCTCGGGCAACGTGGCGACCTACGCGATCGAGAAGCTCCACCAGCTCGGCGCGATCGTGGTGGCCTGCTCGGACTCCAGCGGCTACGTGGTCGACGAGAAGGGCATCGACCTGGACGTCCTCAAGGACGTCAAGGAGGTCCGCCGCGCCCGGATCGCCGAATACGCCGACCTGCGCGAGGGCGCGCGCTTCGTCGCCGACGGCTCGATCTGGAGCGTCCCGTGCGACATCGCGCTGCCGTGCGCGACACAGAACGAGCTCAACGAGGCTGATGCGAAGACGCTCGCCCAGAACGGCTGCTCCATCGTCGCCGAGGGAGCGAACATGCCGTGCACGCCGGAGGCGATCCGGCTGTTCAACGACGCCGGGATCGCCTTCGCGCCGGGCAAGGCGGCCAACGCCGGCGGCGTCGCGACGAGCGCGCTGGAGATGCAGCAGAACGCCTCGCGCGACCGCTGGTCGTTCGAGTACACCGAGGAGCGCCTCGCCGAGACGATGCGCGGCATCCACGACCGCTGCCTGGAGACGGCCGAGGAGTACGGCGCACCGGGCAACTACGTCGTGGGCGCGAACATCGCCGGCTTCACCCAGGTCGCCGACGCGATGCTGGCCCTGGGCGTGATCTGATCCGGTCGCCGGGCGACCTCAGGTCGCCTTGCGGCGGAACTCCGGCTGGTCGAGCGGGCGCTCGGCGCCGTGGGACTTCTCGCTCCCATCGTGCTCGAGGCCCTCGGCCGTCGGATGGTGGTGCTCCTTCTTCCGCTCGAGCGCCTCGCGGAACTTGGCCTTGATCTCGTCGGGATCGGTCACGTCGACCTCCTCGGGTCTCATCCACCGTACCCCTTCGGGCGGCCGACGTCAGGACGCGTGAAGTCGCAGACGCCGGTCGGGTAGATCTGCTCGAGCCGTCGCTGCTCGGCGCGGCTTGGCTTCCAGCCGCCGTACAGACCACGTTGGACGGCCTTCGAGACCGGCTGCAGGGCGCACTTCCAGACCCCGCCCTCGTACGGAGCGCCGGCCTCGCGGCGCGAGGTGGAGT
>JAJUII010000156.1 GCA_029265505.1 Aeromicrobium choanae | reverse complement strand
CGGGGCGAGAGGGCCATGTCGTCACCGAGCTCCCGCATGCAGGCGGCGCCGAACAGCAGCAGCAGACCTCCCGCTGCGGTGTTCAGGACGATCAGCACCAGCGCCTGGAGGCTCGCGACCCCCCAGAGGCCGACAAGGTTCACGAGCGCCAGCAGCAGACCCGCCAGCGTCGCCGTCCCCGACAGCCACGACGGCGGGACGCCGCGCGCCACATCTCTCAGCAGCAGCGCCGGACCCGCCGGGAGCCCCGCGCGCTCGCGGTGGACTACCCGCACCGCGGCGGCGCCGACGGCCACCCAGAGAGGTGGCACGACGACGCCGGCGAGCGTCACCATGCCGGCCAGCGTGACCACCGCGACGGTGCGGAGCCGCTCGAGCAGGCGCTCGTGCAGTGTCCCCGTCATGCCGCGCGGCCGGGTCGTGCAGCGCGGCCTGCCGCCGCGCACTAGCTGCGCCGTGGTCATCTCACGCCAGCTCAACGGTGCGCCCCTCGGTGGCCGATCGCTCCGCGGCGTCCAGCGTCTCCATCGACATCAGCGCGTCTGCCAGCGTGACGCGCGGGGCCACCTCACCCCTGACGCACTGCAGGACGTGCGAGATCGATGCGCTGACGGATCGCTCGAACCAGCTCTCCTGAGCGGCGAGCTGCTCGCGCCGGCCCGCTGCGTCCTCCATCAGGAGCACGTTGTCCGCACCGGTGAGCACGGTCAGCCGGACCTGCGTGCTCGTGAAAACATCCTTGCGCCAGTCCCAGGCGGGGGCCGCCCAGAAACCGACGAGCGTCATCACGGCACCGCTGTCGAACTCGACGACGAGGGTCGCGGTGTCCTCACCCTTGTCCGGGTTGCCCGCCGCGAGCTGGTGACGCCGGGCGGTGACGCGCCGCGCCGGCCCGAACCAGTCGTGGGCGAGGTCGACCAGGTGGGACCCCGACTCGAACAGACAACCACCGCCCGTGACGGCCGGGTCCCCGCGCCAGTGGCTGCGCGAACGCAGCGCCTGCATGTGGTCGCCGAGCAGCGAGAAGTGCGCCGTCAGCGCCTCCCCGTAGACCCCGTCCGCGATCGCGTCGCGGACCCGCTCGTGCACGGGGTCGAAGCGCTGGTGGTACTTGACGTGCAGCTGCCCCTCCGACGCGGCCTCAGCCGCGACCATCTCGCGTGCCTGGTCGAGGTTCAGCGCCATCGGCTTCTCGCACAGCACCGACTTGCCGGCAGCGAGCGCCTCGATCGCCTGCGGCGCGTGGGAAGCAACCGGGGTGACCACGTCGACCAGGTCGACGTCCGGGTCCTCCAGTACGTCGGCGAGGTCCGCCGTCGCGCGCGGGACGCCGAAGCTCGCCGCCGCGCGGACCGCTGCCTCGGGATCCCTGTCGCAGATCCAGGCGACCTCCACGCCGTCCAGCAGGCTGTAGGCGCGCAGGTGCTGCTGGCCGAAGGAGCCTGCCCCGACGAGGGCGACACGCATGTTCATTTCAGTCCCGTCGTCGCGATGCCGCGGATCAGATAGCGCTGGCCGAAGAGGAAGAACAGAAAGATCGGCACGAGCGAGAGAACCGACATGGCGAACAACGCGCCCCAGTCGGTGCCGCCGAGATCGGCGAACAGCCGGACCGCCAGCGGCACCGTGAACAGCTTGTTGTCGGTGAGGAACACCAGCGGCCGGAAGAAGTCGTTCCAAGTCCAGATGAAGGAGAAGATCGCCGTTGTCGCCAGCGCCGGCGTGATCAGCGGCAACATGATCCGCGTGTAGGTGCGGAACGGGCCGCAGCCGTCGAGCGCAGCGGCCTCGTCGATGTCGGCCGGGATGCCCCGCATGAACTGGACGATCAGGAAGATGAAGAACGCCTCGGTGGCGAAGAATTTCGGCACCGTCAGCGGCAGCATCGTGTTCAGCCAGCCGAGCTCGGAGAACAGGATGTACTGCGGCACGATCGTCACGTGCTCCGGGAGCATGATCGTCATCAGCATCACGGCCATCAGGACCGGCTTGAGCCGGAAGCTCATGCGGGCGAAGGCGAACGCCGTGAACGAGCAGGCCAGGACGTTGCCGACGATGACCGCGGTCGTGATGACGAGGCTGTTCCGGAAGTAGGTCGCAAAGGTGTTCTGCTGGGCGTTCCACCCGCGCACGTAGTTGTCGAGGGTCAGCCCGGAGACGTCGAACGGACCGGAGGTGAAGATCTCGGAGTTCTCGCGCAACGAGCTCACGAGCATCCACACCAGCGGGTAGATCATCGCGATCGCGAGCACGAGCATGGACACGTGCCACAGCAGCGCGCTCAGGCGCGAGGTGCGGGGGCCGTTGCCGCCGCCGGCGACGTGGTGCTCGGCTATGCGGCTCATGAGCGGCCGTCCGAGTAGAAGACCCAGTACCTGGACAAGAGGAAGTTCAGCCCGGTGACGACGGCGATGGCCACCAGGAGCGTCCATGCCATGGCGGATGCGTAACCCATCTCGAAGTTCCCGAATCCCTGCTGGTAGAGGTAGAGCGTGTAGAACAGCGTCGAGTCGGCAGGTCCGCCGCGGCCGCCCGAGATGATGTAGGCCTGCGTGAACGACTGGAACGCAAAGATCGTCTGCAGGATCAGGTTGAAGAAGACGATCGGCGTCAGCAGCGGCACGGTGATCGAGACGAACCGTCGGACCGGACCGGCGCCGTCCACCTCCGCGGCCTCGTAGTAGGAGCGGGGGATCTGCCGCAGCCCGGCGAGGAAGATGATCATCGGTGAGCCGAAGGTCCACACGTTGAGGGCCACGAGCGTGAGCAGCGCCGTGTCCGGGCTCCCCACCCAGCTCCGCCCGACGTCGATCCCGACGAGGCCCAGCACCGCGTTGACGATGCCGTCTGCGCCGAAAACAGTCCGCCACAGCACCGCCACGGCCACGCTGCCCCCGATCAGCGACGGTAGGTAGAAGACGGCTCGATACAGGGACACACCGACGATGGCGCGGTCGAGCAGCAGCGCGAGAGCGAGCGCGAAGCCCAGCTGCAGAGGCACCGAGACGGCGACGTAGAACGCCGTCACGCCCACGGCCTTCAGGTAGCGAGGGTCGGACGTGAACATCCGCACGTAGTTTTCGAGCCCGACCCACTGCGGGGGCTGGAGGAAGTTGTAGTCGGTCATCGACAGGTACAGCGAGGCCGCCATGGGCCCCAGCACGAAGATCAGCAGCCCCGCCAGCCAGGGGCTGAGGAAGATGTACGGGGCGAGCCGGGCACCCGCCCGGTGCCGCGGGGCCGCCGAGCCTCGACGAGGGACGTCGACCGGTGGTGCGTTTGACGTGGCCATCACGAGCTCCTTTGCCTGGTACCTCTGCTGTGCCTGGACCGTTGTCGCGGACGCCGTAGCGCCCGGTGCCACGTCATCGCGAGTCAGCCCCGCGAAGCGAAGGTCGGCAGGTGGACGCGGGCGCCACCGGCCATGGCGGACTCGTGCGCGCAGATGCCGACCGCGGTCCAGTTCGCAGCCGTGATCTCGTCGATCGCGGCTCTGCGGCCCTCGACGATGCTGCGCACGAACTCGTGCGCGAGGTGGGGGTGCGACCCACCGTGGCCGGCTCCCTGCGTGAAGGACCGGTGCGCGTTGTCGGCGTCGTAGACGCCCCTCGTCGTGAACGGCGCGATCTCCTTCGGCAGCAGGTGCGCGAAGTCGGGGACCTCGACGCGCTGTGGCTCCTCGCCGACGTGCAGGACGTGGCCCGCCCCCTCGACCTGCTCCCACTCGAAGGTCGCACGGTCTCCGAAGACGGTGAAGCTCTCGACGTACTGCCTCGCGGTCTCGAACAGCGAGCGCGCGACCTCCGCGGCGACCGGCGAGTCGCGAAGGGTGAGCAGGGCGCTCTCGACAGCGAACGGCGACCCGTAAATGGACGAGAGCTCGGGCGCGATGCGGCCAGACCCGACACAGACCACACTCTCCGCGAGGGCGCCCGCCAGTGTGAGGACCGGGCCGACCGCATGGGTCGCGTAGTGCATCGGCGGCAGACCCTCCCAGTAGCCGGGCCAACCCGCCATCTCCTGGTGGTGCGCACCGCGAAGAAACTGGATGCGTCCGATCGTGCCGTTGTTCACGAGCTCCCGAACATGGAGGAACTCGCGTGAGTAGACGACTGTCTCCATCATCATGTAGTTGCGGCCCGAGGCCTGGGCCGCGTCCACGACGCGCTGGCAGTCTTCGATGCTCGTCGCCATCGGCACGGTGCAGGCGACGTGCTTACCCGCCTCGAGAGCCCGAACGCTCTGCTCGGCGTGATCGGGGATCGGCGTGTTGATGTGCACGGCGTCGATCTCCGGGTCAGCGATCAACTCATCGAACTCGGTGTAACGCCGATCTACGCCGTAACGGTCCGCCATCGCGTGGAGCTCGCTGCTGCTACGTCGGCAAAGAGCCACCAGCTCAGCGTCCGGGTGGGCCTGGTAGATCGGAATGAACTCGGCACCAAATCCCAGACCAGCGAGCGCAATGCGTACTTTCGTCATCGTTGACCTCCCGCCGCCCACGCTAGGAAGGGCGCGCGTGCCGAGCCATGCGAGATCACGCTGGGCTCCTTAGACTTCTTACATGCCCGCGATGAGGCGGCGTCACGTCGTCCTACTCGTCGAGACGTCCAACGCGTACGCTCGCGGACTCCTGGTCGGAGTCCACCGCTATGTAGTCCAAAGCCGCACGTGGTCCCTCTACCTGGCCGAGCACAGCCGGCAGGAGACCGACTTCTCCTGGATGGAGGGTTGGCGGGGTGACGGGGTCCTCGCACGCATCGAGACGGCCGGCGCTGCTCAGCTCGTCGAGCAGCTGGCACTGCCGACCGTCGACCTGAGCGCAGGGCGTCTGCTTCCCGATCTGCCGGGCGTAGAAACCGACGACCGAGCCATCGCCCACGCCGCGATCCAGCACTTCGTCGAGCGCGGCCTCCGGCACCTGGCCTTCTGCGGTGACGCACGGTTCGCGTGGTCGGAGTCTCGCCGCCGCTTCTTCGTGACGCGGGCACGGGACCTCGGGATCGAGCCGCACCTCATCGACATCCGCACGTCGGCCATGCGCGCCGTCGAACGAACGATGCTCGCGGACTGGCTCCGCGAGCTGCCGAAACCCGTTGGCGTTCTGAGTTGCTACGACATCGCGGGCCAAGAGGTTCTCGAGGCCTGCCACATGGCGGACATACCAGTGCCCGACGCGGTGGCTGTCTTGGGCGTGGACAACGACGAGATGATCGCCAACCTCACATCGCCGCCACTTTCGAGTGTCGAGCCCAACGTCGTTCGCACCGGCTTCCTCGCAGCCTCGATGCTTGACCGCATGATGGCCGGTCAAGAGGTGGAACCTGGTCTGCGCCTGATTCCGCCACTCCGCGTGGTGGCCAGGCAGAGCTCCGACATCCTGGCGGTTGATGACCCCGACGTGGCCACCGCTCTCAGGCTCATACGAGACAACGCCGATCGCGATCTGCAGGTGACCGACGTCCTGAGGGCAGTGGGCCTCTCACGTCGGTCGCTCGACTACCGATTTGTTGCAGCGGTCGGGCGCACCGTCAGCGCGGAGATCACGAAAGTCCGTATGGCACGCGTCGCCGAGCTGCTGACCACAACTCAGTGGACGTTGCAGCGTGTGGCTGAACGTCTTGGGTTTCCCCATGCCGAGTACATGGGGGTCGCGTTCAAGCGCGTCACAGGACTATCGCCTGGTGCATACCGCCGCGAGATGTCCAACGCTCTCACGCCAAGACCCCACTGGATCGACGGCGAGGAAGGCGAATTGGGGGACGGCTCGATCGCTCTTCTGGAGGAGAACGACCGCGCGTCGAAACGTGGGCACCGCTGACCCCCGGCACCCTGACGAGGCAGGCACCCGGTGCGACAGACTGGCCCGATGGAGCTGAGGGTGTCGGCGTACGCGGTGGTCGTCCAGGACGGACGCCTGCTGCTCGCGCACTGGAACGACCACGGCGCGTCGGGGTGG
>JAJUII010000072.1 GCA_029265505.1 Aeromicrobium choanae | reverse complement strand
GGTCAACATGGGTGGTCAGCCGCAGTTCAATGCCAACGCTTTGAGGCGCGTCGAACTGCCAGTGCCGCCGATCCAGGAGCAGCAGCGAATCGTTGGGCTTCTCGACCGCTTCGATGCGCTCGTGAACAGCCTCACCGACGGTCTGCCGGCGGAGATCGAAGCTCGTCGCCAGCAGTACGAGTACTACCGCGACAAGCTGCTGACCTTCGAGGAGTTCGTGGCGTGAGCGAGGGCAAGCCGATGCGGTACGAGCCGATCGCCGTCTCCTCCGAGAGCACGGTGGTGGCCGAGTTCGTGCCGGATGCGCCGACGGAGACGGACTACCAGTCCGAGTCGGCGCTGGAGCGCGAGCTGATCCGACTCCTGCAGGAGCAGGCGTACGAGTACCTTCCCATCACCAGCGAGGCCCAGCTCATCGCCAACCTGCGTGCCCAGCTGGAGGCGCTGAACGGAATCACCTTCAGCGACGCCGAGTGGGAGCGGTTCTTCAGCGAGAGCATCGCCGGGGCCAACGAGGGCATCGAGGAGAAGACCGTCCGCATCCAGGAGGACCACGTCCAGGTCCTCCAACGCGACGACGGGACATCCAAGAACGTCCACCTCATCGACAAGACCAACATCCACAACAACCGGCTGCAGGTCATCAACCAGTACGAGATCGGCCAGGGCGAAGGCGGCGCGCGACGGGCCAACCGATACGACGTCACGATCCTCGTCAACGGGCTGCCGCTGGTGCACGTCGAGCTCAAGCGTCGTGGCGTCGACATCCGCGAGGCGTTCAACCAGATCGACCGCTACCAGCGCGACAGCTTTTGGGCCGGATCCGGTCTGTTCCAATACCTCCAGCTCTTCGTCATCAGCAACGGCACGCTGACCAAGTACTACTCCAACACCACCCGCTCCCAGCACGTCAAGGAAGTCAACGGTGCGAAGCGGGGCAAGACGTCCAACTCCTACGAGTTCACCTCGTGGTGGGCCGACGCCTCCAACCGCCCCATCCAGGACCTCACCAGCTTCACCAAGACGTTCTTCGCCAAGCACACCCTGCTCAACATCCTGACGAAGTACTGCGTGCTCACCGCCGACCGGCTCCTGCTGGTCATGCGTCCCTACCAGATCGTCGCCACCGAGCGGATCATCCAGAAGATCGAGATCTCCACCAACTACAAGACGCTCGGCACCATCGCCGCCGGCGGATACGTCTGGCACACCACCGGATCGGGCAAGACACTCACCTCGTTCAAGACCGCCCAGCTCGCCTCGCGCCTGCCGAGCGTCGACAAGGTCCTGTTCGTCGTCGACCGCAAGGATCTCGACTACCAGACCATGCGCGAGTACGACCGTTTCGAGAAGGGAGCGGCCAACTCCAACACGTCCACCGCGGTGCTCAAGCGACAGCTCGAAGACCCGAGCGCGAAGATCATCATCACGACGATCCAGAAGCTGGCCACCTTCATCAAGGCCAACAAGGGCCACGCGATCTACGACGGTCACATCGTCCTGATCTTCGACGAGTGCCACCGCTCGCAGTTCGGCGACATGCACGCCGCGATCACCAAGTCGTTCAAGCGGTACAACCTCTTCGGCTTCACCGGCACGCCGATCTTCTCGGTCAACGCGGCCAGCGGAGGCAAGCCGAACCTGCGCACCACACCGCAGGCCTTCGGCTGCTTCCTGCACGGCGACCCGCGTCACTGCCCACCCGACGACCACCAGATGGCGATCCACACCTACACGATCGTCGACGCGATCAACGACAAGAACGTCCTCCCGTTCCGCATCGACTACGTCAACACCATCAAGGTGCCCGACGGCGTCGACGAGAAGCAGGTCAGCGGGATCGACACCGAGCGCGCGCTGCTCGACCCGGAGCGCATCCGCCAGATCGTCGCGTACACGCTGGAGCACTTCGACCAGAAGACCAAGCGCTCCCAGGGCTACGACCACGCCGTCGTCGCCAACTTCGCCGAGGTCTTGGGCGGTCGCCGCTCGATCGCCGAACTCAAGCAGGCCAGCCGCCTCAAGGGATTCAACGCGCTGTTCGCGACCGCATCCATCGACGCCGCGAAGCGCTACTACCTGGAGTTCAAGCGCCAGCAGGCCGACCTGCCCCCCGAGCAGCGACTCAAGATCGCCACGATCTTCTCCTACGCCGCGAACGAGGAGACCGGCGACGACCACCTCGACGAGGAGGGGTTCGAGACCAGTGGGCTCGACCAGCCCTCACGCGACTTCCTCGACGCGGCGATCCGGGACTACAACGAGCTCTTCGGAACGAGCTACGACACCAGCGCCGACAAGTTCCAGAACTACTACAAGGACCTGTCGCTGCGATTGAAGAACCGCGAGGTCGATCTCGCCATCGTCGTCAACATGTTCCTGACCGGGTTCGACGCCACGACGCTCAACACGCTCTTCGTCGACAAGCGACTCGTCAACCACGGCCTGATCCAGGCCTACTCACGTACCAACCGCATCCTCAACTCGGTCAAGACGTACGGCAACATCGTCACCTTCCGGAACTTGGAGAAGGAGACCAACGCCGCCATCGCGCTGTTCGGCAACAAGGACGCACGCGGCATCGTGCTGCTCAAGCCCTACGGCGACTACTACCAGGAGTACGCCGAGAAGGTCACCGAGCTGCTCGAGCGGTTCCCACTCGGCGAGCCCCTCGTCGGCGAGACCGCACAGAAGCAGTTCATCGGTCTCCTGGGCGCCATCCTGCGCCTGGACAACATCCTGACCTCGTTCGACGAGTTCGCGGGCAACGAGATCCTCACGCCGCGTCAGAAGGAGGACTACCGCGGCGTCTACCTCGACCTCCACGCCGAGTTCCGCACGATGCGCGACGGCGACAAGGAGTCCATCAACGACGACGTCGTGTTCGAGATCGAGCTGATCAAACAGGTCGAGATCAACGTCGACTACATCCTCATGCTCGTCGCCCAATGGCGCGAGACGCGCGGCAATGGCGAGGACAAGGAAGTCGCGGCGCTGCGGGACATCGAACGCTCAGTCGACTCCAGCCCGAGCCTGCGCAACAAGAAGGACCTCATCATCGACTTCGTCCACCGCGTCTCCGCCACGGGAGAGATCGACGAGGAGTGGGCCCAGTACATCGAGTCCAAGCGAGCCGCGGAGCTCGAGGCGATCATCACCCAGGAAGGACTCAAGCCCGACGAGACACGAGAGTTCGTCGGGCAGGCGTTCCGGGACGGCGCCATCCCCAGCGCCGGCACCGCGATCACCAGGATCCTCCCGCCGGCGACCCGCTTCTCTCCTGACGCTCATCACGGCGTGAAGAAGCAGCGAGTGCTCGCCCAGCTCGGTGAGTTCTTCGATCGATTCTTCGGACTCGGCGTCGGGCCGCGAGACTGACCCCGCCACGCTCGTCGAGCCACCCACCCAGATCCGCGCCCGCCGCGCCGGGGCGCGCGGCGACGTCCCGGCTCCGCCAAGATGGGGGCATGGCTCGCTTCGTGACGTACTCGCAGACCGGGGGACCGGAGGTCCTCACCGTGACCGAGGGCCCCGAGCCCGAGCCGGGTGAGGGTGAGGTCGTCGTCGAGATCCGCGCCGCCGGGGTGAACCCGATCGACTGGAAGCTGCGACGCGGCATCCGCCCGTCGCCGCCGTTCACCGAGCCGCGTCGCGTCGGCTTCGACGGTGCCGGCGTGATCAGCGCGGTCGGACCGAACGTGGCCGACTGGACCGTCGGCGACGAGGTCGTCGTCCAGAGCACGCAGGGCACCTACGCCACGCACGTGGTCGCCCGGGCCGCCGACCTGATCCCCAAGCCGGCCGAGGTCAGCTTCGAGCAGGCGGCTGCGCTGGGCATCCCGGTCGCCACCGCCTTCCAGGTGCTCGCCTCGCTGGAGGTCGGCGCCGGTGACCGCCTCCTGCTGCACGGCGGGTCCGGCGCCGTCGGACAGGCCGCGATCCAGCTCGCACGGGCGCGCGGCGCCGTCGTCGTCGCCACCGCCAGCGAGCCGAACCACGAGCGCGTGCGCCGGCTGGGCGCGATCCCCGTCGCCTACGGACCGGGGCTCCTCGAGCGGCTGCAGGAGGCGTCGCCGGAGGGCTACACCGTCGCGCTGGACTGTGCGGGCACCGACGAGGCGCTCCAGACGAGTCTCGCCCTGGTCGACCGCGCCCGGATCGGCACGATCGTGCAGGGCGCCCAGTACCACGAGCTGGGCCTGCAGGCGTGGTCCGGCGGCTCGCCGGAGCCGCTGACGCCCGAGCAGCAGGCGCTCCGCGACGGTGCCATGGCCGCGGTCCTGCCGCTGGTGGCCGCCGGCGAGTTCGAGGTCGAGATCGGCACGGTCATGCCGCTCGACGAGGCTGCCGAGGCACACCGACTCAGTGAGTCCGGCGCGGTGCGCGGCAAGATCGTCCTCGTCCCCTGAGGCGATCCGGTCAGCGCAGGTCCTTGCGCATCACGACCCGGGGGTGGCCGGCGAGCACCGACGTCGTCTCGGCCGCCTGCGTGAAGCCGGCCTTCTCGAACAGGCTCTTGGTGCCGACGTACGCCATCGTCAGATCGACCTTCGCGCCCCGGTTGTCGACCGGATAGCCCTCGATCGCGGGGGCGCCGGACTCGCGGGCGAACTCGACCGCACCGGCGAGCAGATGATGCGAGATGCCCTGGCCGCGAAAGCCCGGGCGAACCCGGATGCACCACACGGTCCACACGTCGAGGTCGTCGACGTGCGGGATCTTGCGATTCGTGGCGAAGCTCGTATCGGCGCGGCGATGCACCGCCGCCCAGCCCACGACCTCGTCGCCGCGGTAGGCCAACACGCCGGGCGGACCCTGGGTCATCAGCTCGCGGACCTTCTCGCCGCGAGCCTCACCGACGAGCTCGCGATTCTCCCGGCTGCTGGTGAGGCGATAGCTCAGACACCAGCACACGCTCGCGTCCGGCCGCTTCGGGCCGACCATCGTGCGGACGTCGTCGAAGACGTCGGCGGGGCGGACCGTGATCTCCATGGGATCCACGATCGCGCACCCCGCCGACATTTTCGACCGTCAGATCGTCGGCACGTTCGCCAACGCCGCGGCCAGGTCCTCGTCGGAGAGCGGATCGTCCTCCAGGCGGCCCGCCAAGTACGTCTCGTAGGCGCCGAGCTCGAGCAGGCCGTGCCCCGACAGGCCCACGACGATGACCGGCTCGGTGCCGGCGTCGGCCGCCTCCAGCGCGACGCGACGCGCCTGCGCCAGCGCGTGCGACGACTCGGGCGCCGGGACGATGCCCTCGGTCCGTGCGAAGCCGAGGGCGGTGTCGAAGCACTCGCTCTGCGGCAGCGCGACCGCGTCGATCAGTCCCTCGTGCACCGCGTGCGAGACCAGCGGCGCCATCGCGTGGTAGCGCAGGCCGCCGGCATGGATCGGCGACGGCACGAAGTCGTGACCCAGCGTGTACATCTTCATCAACGGGGTCATGCCGCCCGTGTCACCGAAGTCGTAGCGGTACTCGCCGCGCGTCAGCGTCGGGCACGACGCCGGCTCCACCGCGAGGATCCGCGGCGACTGGTGACCGGCGAGCCTCTCCCGCAGGAAGGGGAACGCCAGACCGGCGAAGTTCGACCCGCCGCCGGCACAGCCGATGACCAGGTCGGCGCCGGACTCTCCGGCGAGCTCGAGCTGCTTGAGCGCCTCCTCGCCGATGACCGTCTGGTGCAGCAGGACATGGTTCAGCACCGAGCCCAACGCGTACTTGACCGAGTCGTCCTGCGCCGCGACCTCGACCGCCTCGGTGATCGCGATGCCGAGCGAGCCCGGGTGATCCTCCGGCAGCGAACGACCGAACTCGGTGAGCCGGCTCGGGGATCGGTGCACCGTGCCGCCGAACACCTCGATCAGCGTCCGGCGCTGCGGCTTGGTGTCGAACGAGGCGCCCACCTGCCACACGTCGCATTCGACGCCGAACAGCGAGCAGGCGTAGGCCAGGGCCGTGCCCCACTGGCCGGCGCCGGTCTCGGTCGTCAGCCGGGTGACGCCGTGGAGCCGGTTGTAGTACACCTGCGGCACCGAGGTGTTCGTCTTGTGAGATCCGGCGGGGGACACGCCCTCGTACTTGTAGTAGATGCGCGCTCCGGTGCCGAGGGACTGCTCCCACCGGCGGGCGCGGATCAGCGGCGAGGGCCGGTACTGCCGGTAGACCTCGCGCACCGGCTCGGGGATCTCGACGAAGCGCTCGGTGGTGACCTCCTGTTCGATGAGCTCCGGCGGGAACAGCGCCGCGAGGTCGTCCGGACCGACCGGCTCGTGCGTCGCCGGATGCAACGGCGGAGGCGGGGGCGTCGGAAGATCGGCGACGATGTTGTACCAGTGCGTCGGCATCTGGGACTCGTCCAGGACGAACCTGATCTGCTCGCTCATCGAGTGCTCCTGAGGTGAACGGGGGAGGAACCGCGGTCAGCCTAGTGCCCCGGTGGCGGAGGTCACCCCGAGGGCGCCCGGCGCCGACCGGCCGCCAGGATCGTCGCCACGACCGGGAGCGTGAGCAGTGCGGCGGCGAACGTCAGCGCACCGAAGCTCCACCACGCCACCACCAGTCCGGCGAGCAGGCCGCCGCCGGCGCCCGCGAGGTTCATGCTCAGGTCGCTGAAGCCCTGGACGAGCGGCCGCTCCGCCGCGGCGACGCTGCGGGTGAGCAGCGCGGCACCGGCGATCACCGACATCGACCAGCCGACCCCCAACAGGACGAGGCCGACGGTGATCTGCACTTCGGAGTGCCCAGACGTCCCCGCGATCGCGCACGCGAGGATCAGGACCCCCTGCCCGAGCAGGATCGTCGGCTCGGCGCCCCACCCGTCGGTCAGCCACCCGAACACGGGGGACAGCGCGTACATGCCCGCGATGTGCAGGCTGATCGTCACGCCGATGATGGTCAGGCTCGACCCGTGGCCGGACATGTGGACCGGCGTCAATGCCATCACCGCCACCATGACGGCGTGGGAGGACGTCACCGCCCCGATCGCGACCGCCGTGGACCCGCGGACGTGCGGCAGCGCGGTGCGCACCCGCGGAGGCGTCGGCGCGGACGCGGCCCGAGGCTCGAGCGGATCGGGTCGCAGCAGCACCCACGTCAGGACGCCCGCGACGGTGAAGGCGACGACGGAGAACATCTGAGGGCCGGCCAGCGCGGGGACCGACAGCCACCGCGCGACCACCGCGCCCGGCCCGGTCAGGTTCGGGCCGGTGACCGATCCGATCGTCGTCGCCCACACCACGAGCGAGATCGAGCGACCCACGCCGTCGGCCCCGGCGCGGTCCGCGGCCGCGAACCGCGACTGCAGATTGGCCGCCGTGCTGGCCCCGAACAGGACGAATCCGATCAGCAGTAGGGCCGCCAGGTCGAGCTGGGCGGCGGTCACCACCGCGACGGCGCCGACCGCGCCGATCAGCCACCCGGCGGTCAGGGCGGGACGGCGACCGCGCCGGACGGCGAGGTTCGACAGCGGGACGGTGAAGGCCGCCGCGCCGAGCGTCATCGCGACGACCGCCATCCCGGCCCATGCCGCCGAGCCGGTGACCTCCTCGACCAACAGGGCGCCCACCGCGAGGCCGGCGCCGGTGCCGATCCCCCCGACCACCTGGACGGCGGCCAGCGTCGCCAGCGTCCGGCGCTGCCAGGGCCAGGTCACCTCAGGCCCAGATCGTCACACGTTCGGCCGGATCCAGCCACAGGGCGTCGTCGGGGGTCGTGCCGAACGCCTCGTGGAAGGCGTCGATGTTCCGCACCACCTGATTGCAGCGGAACTCCGGCGGCGAGTGCGGATCGACGGTGAGACGTCGGACCGTCTCGGCCGGGCGCACCTTGGACCGCCAGGTGCGCGCCCAGGACAGGAAGAACCGCTGGTCCGGGGTCAGTCCGTCGATCTGCGCGTCGGGGGCGTCGCCCCGGGCGAGCCGGAAGGCCAGGTGGGCGATGCCCAGTCCGCCGAGGTCGCCGATGTTCTCGCCGATGGTCAGCGCGCCGTTGACGGTCTGCCCGTCGGCGCCCTCGGGGCTGAGCTCGTCGTACTGGGCGATGATCCTGGCGGCCAACGCGTCGAAGGCCTGGCGGTCCGCGTCGGTCCACCAGTTGTTCAACGCTCCGGTGCCGTCGTAGTGCGAGCCCTGGTCGTCGAAGCCGTGGCCGATCTCATGACCGATCACCGCGCCGATCGCCCCGTAGTTCACGGCGTCGTCGGCCTGCGCGTCGAAGAACGGCGGCTGCAGGATCGCGGCCGGGAACACGATCTCGTTCATCGTCGGGTTGTAGTACGCGTTCACCGTCTGTGGCGTCATGTACCACTCGTCACGGTCGATCGGGCGACCGATCTTGGCCAGCTCGCGGTCCATCGCGACCGACTGCGCGCGCCGGGCGTTGCCGAGCAGATCCGTCGGATCCGTCTGGAGCGCCGTGTAGTCCTTGAAGGTCGTCGGATGACCGATCTTCGGGGTGAACGCGTCCAGCTTCTCCAGCGCCCGACGCTTGGTCTCCTCGCTCATCCAGGGCAGTTCGCGGATGCTGATGCGGTAGGCCTCCAGCAGGTGCTCGATGAGCTCCTCCATCCGCTGCTTGGCCTCGGCCGGGAACTGCGTGCGCACGTAGATCTTGCCCACGGCCTCGCCCATGGCCCCCTCGACGAAGCCGATGCCGCGCTTCCAGCGGGGACGCAGTTCGTCGGTGCCCTGCAGGGTGCGGCCGTAGAAGTCGAAGTTGGCCTGCACGAAGTCGTCCGAGAGGTACGGCGCGGCACCGTGCACGAGCTGCCAGCGGAGCCAGTCGGCCCATGACGGCAGCAGGTCGTCGACCAGGAGGGACGCCACGCCCTCGAGGTAGGACGGCTGCGCCACCACGGCCTCGGCCAGCACACGTTCCTCGATGCCGGCCCGGTCCGCCCAGGCGCGCCAGTCGAACGTCGGGGTCAGCTCGACCAGGCGGTCGAGCGTCATGAGGTTGTACGTCTTCTGGGCGTCGCGCACCGCGACCCGGTCCCAGTGGTGCGAGGCGATGCGCGTCTCCAGATCGAGCACGCGCTCGGCCCGCTGCTCGGCGTCGTCGAATCCGGCCAGCCGCAGCATCGTGGCGACGTGCGCGCGATACGCCTCGCGCACCGGCGCGAACTGCTCCTCCCGGTAATACGACTCGTCCGGCAGTCCGATCCCGGACTGGACGATGTGGGTGACGTACCGGTCGGGATTGCCGCGGTCGGGGGCGATGTAGAGACCGGCGATGCTGTCCACGCCGGAGCGCTCCAGGGCACCGATGGTGCGGACCAGCGCCTCGACCGAGCCGACGGCGTCGATCGCGGCCAGATCGTCGGCCAGCGGCGCGGCGCCGAGACGCTCGATGCGCTCGGTGTCCATGAAGCTCGTGTAGAGGTCGCCGATCTTGCGCTGCTCGTCGTCCTCGGGGGAGGCGGCGCAGGTCTCGACGATCCGGCGGACCAGCTCCTCGGCCTCGTCGACCAGGTCGATGAACGATCCGGCGGTGGCCCGATCGGGCTTGATCGTGGTCTCGCGGAGCCATCGACCGTTGACGTGGCGGAACAGATCGTCCTGGGGGCGGACGTCGGGGTCGAAGGTCGAGGGATCGAGGCCTTGGGTCACGCCGCTTAGGCTACACAGCGTGGCACGCAAGACAGAGGTCGAACTGACGGTCCTCCGCACCGAGGAGCTGGCCCCGCGACTGCGGCGGGTGGTGCTCGGCGGGCCCGGATTCGCCGAGTACCTCGCGGTGCACCTGCCGGCCACCGACAGCTACGTCAAGCTGATGTTCGGCGAGGGCGAGGACGTCGTCCGGCGCACCTACACGGTCCGCCACGTCGACGCCGAGGCCGGGGAGCTCACCATCGACTTCGTCACCCACGGCACGAGCGGCTTCGCCGGTCCGTGGGCGATGCGGGCCCGGCCGGGGGACACGCTCCGGTTCCGGGGGCCCGGCGGCGCGTACCGTCCGCGACCCGACGTCGACCACCACCTGTTCGTCGGCGACGAGTCCGCCCTGCCCGCGATCGCCGCCTCCCTGGAGGCCCTCGACCCGGGCGCCCGCGCGACCGCGTTCGTCGAGGTCGACGGTCCCGACCACGAGATCGAGTTGACGTCCCCGGGGGACGTCACCGTCCACTGGCTCCACCGCGACGGGGCCGAGCCGGGCACCACGACTCTGCTCGACGACGCGGTCCGGGCCTGGCCGTGGCCCGGGGGACGGGTCCAGGCGTTCGTCCACGGCGAGTCCGCCCTCCTCAAGACCGTGCGGCCCTATCTGCTCGACGGTCGCGTCGACCGCGCCGACATCTCCGTCTCGGCCTACTGGCGGCGCGGCGAGACCGAGGAGGGCTTCCGCCGGTGGAAGAAGCAGCAGCCCGACGCGGTGATCCGACCCGGCCGCTGAGATCGAGGGCCGGTCCCGCTTCGCGGGCGGATCGGCACGCCACGGCCGCGCGACGCGCCCCCGGTACCCTCATCGGGTGACCGAATTGCGCAACGTGGCCGTCATTCTCGCCGGTGGAACGGGAACCCGGGTCGGGTTGGCGATCCCCAAGCAGCTCATCAAGATCGCGGGCAAGACGATCCTGGAGCACACCATCGCGGTGTTCCAGGCCGCGGAGCAGATCGACGAGATCATCGTGCTGATGGCCCAGGGCCACCTCGATCCGGTCCACGCGATCGTCCGCGACGGTGGCTACACGAAGGTGACGCAGGTCCTCGAGGGCGGCTCGACCCGCAACGAGACCACGAGCCTGGCGCTGCAGGCGCTCGGCGACGAGGAGTGCAACGTCCTCTTCCACGACGCCGTGCGCCCCCTCGTGTCGCAGAAGATCATCTCCGACGTCATCGAGGCGCTGCAGACCTACGAGGCGGTCGACACCGCGATCCCCTCGGCCGACACCGTCGTGCAGGTGCACCCGGAGCGCAGCGGCGACCTCGACACCATCTCCGACGTGCTGCGGCGGGACCTGCTGCGTCGCGGCCAGACCCCGCAGGCGTTCCGTGCCTCGGTCATCCGCGACGCCTACGAGAAGGCCTGGCAGGACCCGGACTTCACCGCGACCGACGACTGCACCGTCGTGCTGCGGTACCGCCCCGACGTGCCGATCGCGGTCGTCCAGGGCCACGAGCGGAACATGAAGGTCACCGAGCCGATCGACGTCTACATCGCCGACAAGCTCTTCCAGCTCGCCTCCGCCGAGTCGCCCGACCGGCTCACCGACGAGCAGAACCGGGCGGCGC
>JAJUII010000085.1 GCA_029265505.1 Aeromicrobium choanae | reverse complement strand
GGCATGACTCCTGCTTCGGGTGGGGTCGGACCCCGCGGTCCGACATTCACCGTCGAGTCCAGGTCGCGCCGCTCAGACGCCCAGGTACGCCTTCTGCACCCGAGGATCGCGCTGCAGCTCCTCGGCGGTGCCGGACAGCACGACCCGACCCTCGGCCAGCACGTAGCCCGACGTCGCGATCTGCAGCGCCTGATTGGCGTTCTGCTCGGCGAGCAGGACCCCGATCCCCTCGCGATTGATCTCCACGATCGTGTCGAACACCTGCTGCGTGACCAGGGGCGCCAGCCCCATCGACGGCTCGTCGAGGATCAGCATGGTCGGGTCCGACATGAGCGCCCGACCGATCGCCACCATCTGCTGCTGACCGCCCGACAGCGACCCGGCCGACTGGCGACGCTTCTCGCGCAGGACGGGGAACAGCTCGTAGGTGCGCTCCAGCAGGCTCCGGACCCGCGCCTTGTCGCGTCGACGCACGTACGCGCCCAGCATCAGGTTCTTCTCGACCGACATCGCCGGGAACAGGTGTCGACCCTCGGGGCAGTGCGCCAGACCCCTCTTGACGATCGACGCCGGGCTGCTGCGGGTGATGTCCTCGCCGTTGAACTCCACCGTCCCGCGGTTCGGACGCAGGACGCCGCTGATCGCCTTGAAGAGCGTCGACTTCCCCGATCCGTTGGCGCCCAGGATGACGGTCAGCTCGCCGCCGTGGGCGGTGACGTCGACCTCATGGAGGACGTCGACGGCCTCGTAGCTCGCGCTCAGTCCACTGATCGTGATCACGGTCGGGCTCCTGCCTGGTGGTCGTGGGCTCCGAGATAGGCCTCGATCACGAGCGGGTCCTGCTTGATCTCGGCGGGAGTGCCCGCCGCGATGCGTTGCCCGTGGTCGAGGACGACGATCTGGTCGGCCAGGTTCATCACCATCGACATCTTGTGCTCGACGAGGCACACCGTGATGCCCCGGTCGACCATCTGCCGGATCAGGTCGCCGAACGCCTCCGTCTCCTCGTCGTTGGTGCCGGCCGCCGGCTCGTCGAGCAGCATGAGGCGCGGCTGCGTGGCCAGCGCCAGCGCCATCGACACGCGCTTCTGCGCCTCCTGCGGCAGCTTCGAGGCGATCTCGTGCGCCAGGTGCGCGGCGCCGACGAACTCGAGCTCGGCCATCGCCCGCTCCTTGCTGGCGCGCTCGTCGCGTCGGTACCGGGGAGTGCGGAGCACCGCGTCGATCGCGTTGGACCGCGAGCGCACGACGCAGCCGGCGAGCACGTTCTCCAGCACCGTGGCGTCCTCGAACAGCTGGGTCGTCTGGAAGGTCCGGGCGATGCCCTCGCGCACCGTGCGGTGCGGCTTCATCCCGGTGATGTCCTTGCCCCGGAACGTCACCGTCCCCGAGGTGGGCCGGTAGAAGCCCGCCAGCAGGTTGAACAGCGTCGACTTGCCGGCTCCGTTCGGGCCGATGATGGCCGTGATCCGACCCTCGGGGACGTCGATGTCGACGCCCTTGACGGCGTCGAGGCCGCCGAAGGTCTTGCCGAGTCCGCGTACTTCGAGCAGCATCACAGCACCTCGTCGTTCGTCGTGGTGGAGCCGGCCGGGAGTGGCTCGGCGGACAGGGTCGTGTCCGTGCGGCGGAAGCGGGCCGGCACCAGGTCGTTCAGGTATCCGACGAGGCCGCGCGGGGCGAAGATCACCAGCAGCACGATGATCGGCCCCAGGACGATGAACCGGTACGTCTCCAGGTCCTGCAGCATCTCGAACAGGAATGCCACCAGCAGGCTCCCCAGCAGCGGGCCCATGACCGTTCCGAGGCCGCCGATCAGCAGGAACAGCAACATCTCGAATGTCCGGTCGATGCCGGCCGAGTCCGGTCCGATGAACCCGTTCAGCGAGGCGAACAGCGCGCCCGCCAGTCCCGCGATCGTCGCCGAGGCGGTGAACGCGAGCTGCTTGTTGACCGCGACGTTCACGCCGATCGACTTGGCGAGGTCCTCCGAGGTCCGGATCGCCACGAGCGACCGCCCCGCATTGGACCTCAGCAGCGCGTGGGTCGTGTAGACGACGCCGGCGAGGAACAGCAGGACGAAGTAGTACATCGTGGCCGGCTCACTGAAGTCGATCGGGCCGATGCTCTCGGGGTACTTGACGCCGCTGACCCCGGAGTGGGCGTGCGTGAGCGACTCCCACCGGGTGATCGTGATGAACACCAGGAAGCCCAGGGCCATCGTGAAGATCGCGAAGTAGGCACCTTGGGTGCGCAGCGCGATCAGGCCCGAGACGTAGCCCAGGACCGTCGTCCCGACGATCGCGACCAGGAAGGACGTCCAGAAGGACCAGTCGTAGTCGGTGGTCAGCAGGCCCACTGTGTACGCCCCGAGGCCGAAGAACGCGCCGTGCGCCAGCGAGAGCTGACCGGTCAGGCCCAGGATGATGTTCAGTCCGTAGGCGGCGATGGCGTAGATGGCCGCCGTCGTGACGACCCGCAGCAGGTACTGCTGCTCGCTGAACGCGACCGGGGCCAGGAGCAGGGCGAGCGCGACGAGGGCGACGCCCAGGGCGCGGGGACTCAGTGCCGTGGTCATCGCTGCGCCACCGCCCCGAAGATCCCCGTGGGCTTGATCGCCAGGACCGCGATGAGGATGACGAAGATCGCCGCCTCGCCCGCCGCGACCGAGATGTAGGTCGAGGCCATCACCTCGGCGATCGCGATCGCGAAGCCACCGACGATCGCCCCGGGCAGTGAGCCCAGGCCGCCGAGGATGATGATGGCGAACACGGTCAGGCCGAGCGCGTCGCCCATGCCGGGCGACAACAGGTTGATCGGGGCGACCAGACCGGCCGCGATCGCGACGAGCGCCAGCGACACCGCGAAGGTGACCATCGAGACCATGCTCGGATTGATGCCCACGAGCGCCGCGCCGATGCGATCCTGCTCGATCGCCTCGATCGCCTGCCCGTGCGGCGAGCGCTTGAGGAACCACGTCAGCAGCAGGAGCACCGCGACGGCGGTGACGATGATGATGATCCGCTGCCAGGACACTTGGGCGCCCAGGACGCTCACCTGTCCGTCGACCGGGGACTCCATCCGCAGGAAGCCGGTCCCCCAGATCTCCTGGACCAGCGCGACGAGGAAGAACATCACCCCCACCGTCGCGATCATGTGGTGCGTGTGCGGCTTGTTCCGGAGCGGGTGGAACACCAGTCGCTCCAGGACGACGCCCAGGAGGGCCAGCACGACGGCCGCGGCCAGGATCGCCACGACGTACGGCAGGCCGAAGTCGGTGAGGAAGAAGAACGTGAGGTAGGCGCCGAGCATGTAGAGGGCGCCGTGCGCGAGATTCGGGAAGCCGAGGACGCCGAACACGAGGGTCAGGCCGATGGCGGCGAGGCAGTAGATGCCGCCCAGGGCCAACCCGTTCGCCAGCTGCTGAACGAAGAGGGTCATCAGTGCACCTTCGGTGAAGAGAGCGGTGAGCGGACACGGCCGGACCCCGCCGTCGACCCGCCGAGGGCGGACGACGGGGCCGGGAGCCGGGTCACTCCTGGGGCTGCTCGATGTCGAACGGCTCGTACTCGCCCTGGGCGTTGCGGTACGCGGCCTGCAGACCCTTCGCCTGCAGATGGCCCTTGTCGGTGATCGAGTCGGGCACGAAGAACACGCCCTCGACCGCCTTGACCGCCTCGGGCATCGCGTCGCGGATGGCCTTCGGATCGTCCACGGACTTGGCGATCTTCATCGCCTCGAGGAAGATCGGCAGCGCCTGGTAGTTCAGCGCGATGTCGGCGTTGACCGGCTTGTCGGAGGAGAACTTCTCCTGGTAGTCCGCGATGAACTGCTCGGTGCCCTCGTACAACGGCAGCGGCATGATGCCGACCGAGTTGTTGAGGTTCTCCGGGTCGGTGAACTCCTCGAGCTCCTCGAACTTGGCCTGGTCGATGATGAGGAACGCTCCGTCGAAGCCCTGCTCGCGCGCCTCCTCGATCAGCAGCGCGGTCGGCTGCGACGGACCGCCGACCAGGATCACGTCGGGCTTGCCGGCGAGCGTCTTGGCGACGGGGCCGGCGAAGTCCGAGACGGTGCCGTAGTCGATGTTGTTCTTCGCCAAGACCTCGCCGCCGGCGGCCTCCCACTTCTCGATCGTGGCCTTGGTCCACTCCTGGCCGAACTCGCTGGAGGTGGCCATGAGCCCGAGCTTGGCGTTCGGCTTGGTCATCACCTTGTCGATGAACGGCTGCACATAGCTGTCGAAGCTCGGCGGGATCATCACCGTGAGCTCGTTGCCGCTGTCGAGGATGGCCGGGTCCGAGGAGTAGGCGCCGATGAGGAACTCGGTGCGACCCGAGTTCAGCTCCTGGGCGGCCTTGATGCCTCCCGCGTGCGGGATGAAGACGACCGCGGCGCCCTCCTTCTCGACGAGGCGCTGGACGTTCGTGCCCGTGGTTCCGGGCTGGTACTGGTCGTCGAGCGACTCGAGCTCGACGGTGTACGTCGTGCCGTCGATCTCGACGCCGGCCTCGTTGGCCTCGTCGATGGCCATCTTGAGGCCGTTCTGCACGTTGACGCCGTACTCCGCGGCTCCGCCGCTCAGACCCGCGGAGTAGCCGATGACGATCGTCCCTCCGTCGGAGTCACCGGAGCCACCACACGCGGCCACCGCCGCGAGCATGCCCACGCCGGCCAGTGCGGCCACGGTCCGGTACGTGCGCGTTGTCAAACGATTCGTCATCGCCCCTCCTGAGTGTGATCCGTTTCACATGAAACTGAAGTCACTTTAAGTGACTGGTAGGACGAGAGTCAAAGGTGGGTCGGGCCGTCTCACAGGACGGCCGGATCGACCTCCAGCACGGTCCGATCCAGCGAGGCCAACAGGTCGAACTGGGCGTCGACCTTCGGCAGCTCGAAGACGCGGAAGTACCGTGCGGCGGCGCGCTTGCCGTCGAAGAACTCACCGGTCCGGTCGCCCACCGCGAGCAGCTGCTCGAGCCAGACCCACGCGATGACGACGTGCCCGGTCGCCTCGAGGTAGACCGCCGAGTTCGCGAGCGCCACCGCCGGGTCGCCGTCGGCCCACAGCGTGCGGGTGACCTCGACGAGCCGATCGACTCGCGCCCCCACCTCGGCCGCGAACTGGGCCAGCTCCTGCCGCTGCGCGGCACGCTCGACGGTGTCGCGCATCGTCGAGACCAACTCGGCGAACCAAGCGCCCCCGTCCAGGACCACCTTGCGGCCCAGCAGGTCGAGGCTCTGGATGCCGTGCGTGCCCTCGTGGATCGGGTTGAGGCGGTTGTCGCGGTAGAACTGCTCGACCGGGTAGTCCCGGGTGTAGCCCGAGCCGCCGTGGACCTGGATCGCGAGGTCGTTGGCCGCCAGGCACCACTGCGACGGCCACGACTTCGCGATCGGCGTGAGCACCTCGAGCAGGCGGTGGGCCCGCGCCCGGGTCGCCTCGTCGGGGGCCGTCTCCTGCTCGTCGACCAGGCGCGAGCAGTACAGCACCAGGCCGAGCCCGCCCTCGACGTAGGACTTCTGCGCGAGCAGCATCCGTCGCACGTCCGCGTGCTCGACGATCGGCACCATCGGCAGTGACGGGTCCTTCTGGCCGGCGAGCCGTCCCTGGGTCCGCTCCTTGGCGTACTGCAGCGCGTGCAGATAGCCGGTGTACCCGAGCGCGACGGCGCCCAGGCCCACGTCGATGCGGGCCTCGTTCATCATGTGGAACATCTGCGCCAGGCCTTGGCCCTCCTCGCCCACGAGGTGGCCGATCGCGCCGCGGGCGCCGCCCGGGGTGGCGAAGCCCTCGCCGAAGTTGAGCAGCGTGTTCGTGGTGCCGCGCCAGCCCATCTTGTGATTGAGCCCGACGAGCGCGACGTCGTTGCGCTCCCCGATCGAGCCGTCGTCCTCGACGACGAACTTCGGCACGATGAACAGCGAGATGCCCTTGACGCCCGGGGGCGCACCCTCGACCTTCGCCAGGACCAGGTGGACGATGTTCTCGGTCAGCTCGTGATCGCCGCCGGAGATCCACATCTTGGTGCCGAAGAGTCGGTAGGTGCCGTCCTCCTGGCGGACGGCGCGCGTCGTGATGTCACCGAGCGAGGATCCGGCGTGCGGCTCGGACAGGCACATCGTCCCGAACCAGCGGCCCTCGATGACCGGACGGGCGTAGCGATCGATCTGCTCGGGCGAGCCGTGGGCCACGAGCAGATTGGCGTTGCCGGCCGACAGGAACGGGTACGAGGCGGCCGCGGCGCTGGCGGCCTGGAAGAAGACGAAGGCACCCTGGGCGACGAGATAGGGCAGCTGCATGCCGCCGAGCTCCTCGGGGAAGACCGCGCTCGGCATGCCGGAGTCGCGGTAGACCGCCAAGGCCTCGGCCAGCCCGTCGGGGAGCACGACCTTTCCGTCGGGGCCGACGATCGGCTCGTGGAGGTCCAGGGTCCGGTTGATCGGGGCGAAGCGCTCCGTGGCGATCGTCTCGGCGAGGTCGAGCACCGCCTCGAAGGTCTCGTGGGAGTGCTCGGCGTAGCGCGCACGTTCGACGAGGTCGTCCGCTCCCAGCCAGTCGAACAGCAGAAAGTCCAGATCGCGGCGAGACAGGACGGTGGACATGGCGACTCCTCGGTGACTAAGCGCTTGCTTAGTGACCGAGTGTAGGGCACGGCCCCGCTCCGGCGCGAGGGTCGCTCAGCTGCGCCAGTCCTTGAAGCCGAGCACGATCAGGCGCATCTGCCGTCGTGCACCCTCGCGGATCTGCGCCTCCAGGTCGGGTCGGCCCTCCGGCATCTCGACGACCTCCTCGGCGTTGGCGACCATGTTCCGGACGAACAGCCGCGAGACCATGTGGACGTCCTCACTGCTCCATCGCTCGATGTTGGGCAGCCTCGCCAGCACGACCGCGAGCTCGGAGACGAACAGGTCGAGCTCGTGACGGATCGCCTCGCGCACCACCTCGGAGCCGCCGACCCGCTCGCGGGCGACGAAGGCGAAGTCGGCCTTGTTGTTCTTGACCGCCTCCACGAGGATCTCGGCCGAGGCGTCGATGATGTGGTCGAAGACCTCCGGGTCCCGCTGTGCATCGCGGATCATCGCGCGCAGGGTGCCGAAGCAGCGCTCCACGAGCGCGAGCCCCAGCTCGTCCATCGAGTCGAAGTGACGGTAGAACGCCGCGGGCACGACGCCGGCGCGCTTCGCCACCTGGCGCAGGCTCGTCTGGGCGAATCCCTGCTCCTGGCTCAGCTCGAGCGCCGCGGTGAGCAGCGCGCTGCGCGTGCGCTCCTTCTGGAGCTGGCGCGCGTTGACGACGTCCGACACGCCGCCAGCCTAGTGGCAGCCGTCACGTGCCGTTTCGGTGAACACGTGTTCCGCGTTACGGACTGTCGGGTTGACTGTCCGCCACGCCGCCTGTCATGCTTTGGTGAACACACGTTCACTGATCCTCGATCGGTGGACACCGATCCACCGCGAACAGGAGCCGCATGGGACTGATCCGCCGGGCACTCGCCTCGCCGATCGTCACCAAGGTGACGTCTCCCCACCATCCCGACGACTACATCTCGCTGCTGCACCCGATGTGGACGGTCAGCGCCGTTCGCGGCCGCGTGGTCGACGTCATCCGCGAGACCGGTGCGGCCAGCACCGTCCTGATCCGCCCGAACGGCGCCTGGACCGGGTTCCTGCCCGGGCAGCACGTCGAGTTCGGCGTGGAGGTCGACGGCACCCGACGGGTGCGCGTCTTCAGTGTCTCCAGCTCCGCCGAGCGCAAGGACGGCCTGTTCAGCGTCTCGGTCAAGGCCCACCCCGACGGCTACGTCTCGCAGTTCCTGCACGGCGGGAACCTCAAGCCGGGCACGATCGTCTACCTGTCCCCCGCCTCGGGCGACTTCGTGCTGCCACGGCACGTCCCCGATCACGTTCTGCTGATCAGCGGCGGCTCGGGGATCACCCCCGTGATGAGCATGCTGCGCACGCTCGCCGACCGACGCCACACCGGCCGCGTGACCTTCCTGCACTACGCCCGCTCGCGCGAGGACGAAATGTTCTCCATCGAGCTCGACGCCCTGGCGACACTCCCGTTCGTCGACATGACCCGCGTCTACACGCGGGTCCCCGACCCGGACGGCGATCTGCAGGGCCGGATCACGCTCGACCATCTCCGCCACCTGGGGATCGACCCGCGGACCACCCCGACCTGGGTGTGCGGCCCGGCCGGACTGATCCAGACCGTCCAGGGCATCTACGACGACCTCGGCGCGGGCGACCGACTGACGGCCGAGTACTTCAAGGTCCCGTCCGTCGATCTGGACGCCGCGGACGCGACCGGCACGCTGACCTTCGAGGCCAGCCAGGTGGTGGCCGACAACTCCGGCGCCACGATCCTCGAACAGGCCGAGGCCGCCGGGCTGTCGCCGGCGTACGGCTGCCGCATGGGCGTGTGCAACACGTGCGCGGTCAAGAAGCTCCACGGCGCGGTGCGCCACGTGATCAGCGGTGAGGTCTGCGCCGACACCGACGAAACCATCAAGGTCTGTGTCAACGTCCCCGTGGGCGATGTCGCGGTCGACCTGTGAAGGAGAACCCGATGAAACTGTTCCGACGCTCCAAGCCGGCTCCCATCGAGCCGCACAGCGCGTCCGACCACAACAAGGCACCCCTGCCGCTGGTCGACGTCTACGACCCTGATCGCAAGTCCACGATCGGTCTCGATGTGCTCACCTACGAGCAGCTCGAGGAGTTCGGTCGTGAGCTCGACGAGGTGCGCCAGCGCGTGCTGGACGACCTCGGCCAGGCGGACGCGAACTACATCCGCCGGGTGCTGCGGGTCCAGAAGTGGTTCGAGGTCCTCGGGCGCATCGGCATCTTCCTGCCGATCTTCCCGCCGGCGTTCATCGCGGGCATCATCCTGCTCTCGCTGTCGAAGATCATCGAGAACATGGAGATCGGGCACAACGTGATGCACGGTCAGTACGACTGGATGAACGACCCGATGGTCGACGGCAAGCGCTACGAGTGGGACAACGTCGCTCCGGCCCACGACTGGAAGCACGGGCACAACTACATCCATCACACGTACACGAACATCCACGGCATGGACCGCGACATCGGCTACGGCCTGCTGCGGATCGACGAGGACCAGCCGTGGTACCCCAGCCACCGCTTCAACCTCCCGGCGGCCTTCCTGCTGATGCTGTTCTTCGAGTGGGGCGTGATGTACCACGGCCTCGAGATCGACGACTACATCAACGGCCGCATGAGCAAGGAGGAGTTCAAGCAGCACAAGGCCCGGGCGCTGCGCAAGACCCGTCGCCAGGTGTTCAAGGACTACATCGTCTACCCGGCGATCGCGGCGCTGATCGGCCTCGCCCTGCCGGGCATCGGCCCGGTCGCCGCCGCCCTGTGGGTCCTGGGCGCGAACTTCGTCGCCAACATGGTCCGCAACATCTGGGCCTTCCTGGTGATCTTCTGCGGCCACTTCCCGGCCGGCGCCGAGACCTTCCGCGAGGAGGACGCCCAGAACGAGACGCGCGGCCAGTGGTACTACCGCCAGGTGCTGGGCTCGGCCAACATCTCCGGCGGCAACCTCATGCACCTGCTCTCGGGCAACCTGT
>JAJUII010000060.1 GCA_029265505.1 Aeromicrobium choanae | reverse complement strand
CTGACTCAGTCAGCGCCGAGCAGAGACCGCAGCGAGTGCTCCATCACCCGACGGCAGTGCTCGGCGCCGTAGCCGAGGTCGTCGTAGAGGATCGCCCAGGCGTTCCAGCTGACGACGGCCACGAGCGCATCGTGCAGGATCTGCGGGTCGTCGGCCGCCTCGATCTCCGGTCCGAACGCCGTCATGAGGTCCTCGCGCAGGCGCTGGATGTGACCTTGCCGGCTCTCGCGCAGCGCCGGTGAGTGCGGCTCGCCGAGCGCGGCCGCCCGGGCGGCCGGGGCGATGTTGACCAGACGGCGCTCGCGCTCCTCGCAGAATTGCGCAATGCGGACGTCGAGGGGGGCCTCGGTGTCGATCTCGCCTCGCAGCTCGTCATCGAGGCGGAACCAGTAGGCGACCGTGTTGCGCAGCAGTCCCTCGGTGTCACCGAAGTTCGACCACAGGGTGCGTCGCGAGACCCCGGCGCGGTCGGCGACCTGGGCGGCGGTGGGCGTCAGGTTCCCCTCACGCAGCAGGTCCGCGTGGGCCTGCACGACGAGTGCCCGGGTGCGCTCACTGCGCTGCATCCGACCGTCGGTCTGGCGGTACTCCATCGTCGTCACTGCTCCATGTTCCCTCACGCCGGGCCGGACCGAACTCGCGGCACTTCATCGAATCGTCACCGACTTTCGTCACTCCTAGTGTAAATAGGTAGTGACTTGCACCACAATGTGTGTGAGGATTGCGACCGCTGCCGTGATCCGAACGCAGTCGAGAGTGAGGGAACAGTGCTGGAGGTCAAGAACCTGGAGGTCGTCTACAACGACGTCATCCTGGTCTTGCGTGGCGTGAGCCTGACGGTGCCCGACGGTTCGATCGTCGCGCTCCTGGGCGCCAACGGGGCCGGCAAGACGACGCTGTTGCGCGCGCTGTCGGGCCTGCTGGACATCCACGACGGTGAGATCACCAAGGGCGAGATCCACCTGGCCGGCACCCCGATCCACCACGCCGACGCCCCGAAGATCGTCGAGGCCGGCCTCGGCCAGGTCCTCGAGGGACGCCGCGTGTTCGGCGAGTTCACCGTCGAGGAGAACCTCCGCGTCGGTGGCCACACCCGCAAGGGCGGCCTCAACGAGGCGATCGAGGAGGTCTACGAGCTCTTCCCGGTGCTCAAGGAGCGCCGCAAGAACACCGCCGGGTACCTCTCCGGCGGCGAGCAGCAGATGCTCGCGATGGGGCGCGCCTTGGTGGCCCAGCCGAAGATCCTGCTCCTCGACGAGCCCAGCCTCGGCCTGGCACCGCGCATCGTGGCGCAGATCAAGGACATCATCGCCCAGATCAACGAGCGCGGCACGACCGTGCTGCTGGTCGAGCAGAACGCCACGATGGCGCTCTCCATCGCCGACCACGGCTACGTCATGGAGCACGGCAAGATCGTCATGGACAAGCCCGCCGCCGAGCTCCTCGAGGACGAGGACATCCGCGACTTCTACCTCGGCCGGGGCGAGGCCGCGACGAGCTACCGCAACATCAAGCACTACAAGCGCCGAAAGCGTTGGCTGTCCTGATGTCCGCCGTCCCCCCGACCCGCGCCGCGTTCCACCGTCCACCGTCCCGAAACGGAGGGTCCCGTGCCTGAGCCTGTCGTCAGCGTCCGCGACGTCGAACTGGCGTTCTCCGGAGTCAAGGCCCTGCAGGGCGTGGACTTCGACGTCTTCGACAACGAGCTGTTCGCGGTCATCGGCCCCAACGGTGCCGGCAAGACCTCGATCTTCAACGTCCTGTCGGGCGTCTACCGACCTCAGAAGGGATCGGTCGAGTTCGCCGGCATCGACATCCGCGGAATGCGCCCGCACAAGATCGCCAACCTCGGCATGGCCCGCACCTTCCAGAACATCGAATTGTTCGAGAACCTCGACGTCGTCGACAACCTCATGCTCGGCCGGCACGCCCAGCTCGGCTACGGATGGCCGTCGGCGGTCGCCTGGCTCGGCAAGGCGAAGCGCTCCGAGGTGCGCAACCGTCGTCGCGTCGAGGAGATCATCGACTTCCTCGAGATCGAGAGCTACCGCCAGCTGCCGGTCGGCATGCTGCCCTACGGCATCCAGAAGCGCATCGAGCTCGGTCGCGCACTGGCGATGGAGCCGAAGCTGCTCCTGCTCGACGAGCCCGTCGCCGGCATGAACGGCGAGGAGACCGAGGACATGGCCCGCTTCATCCTCGACGTCCGCGACGAGTTGCACATCCCGATGATCCTCGTCGAGCACGACATGGGCCTGGTCATGGACCTGGCCGACCGAGTGATGGCGATGGACTTCGGCAAGCCGATCACGACGGGCACCCCGCAGGAGGTCCAGGCACACCCGGACGTCATCCGCGCCTACCTCGGACCCGTCGGCGACGAGACGATCGCAGAGCTGCAGGAGGAGAGGGCATGAGCACCCCGCGGACGCTGCCCCAGCACATCCGGGCGCGCGCGCAGCAGACCCCCGACCGGATCGCGATGCGCGAGAAGGACTTCGGCCTCTGGGAGGAGGTCACCTGGGCCGAGTACTGGGACCGGTCCGTCCTGGTCGGCCACGCGCTGCTGGCGCTCGGCGTCGAGGTCGGGGACCGGGTCGCGATCCACAGCGAGAACCGCCGCGAGTGGCTGTACTCCGACATCGGCATCACCGCGATCCGCGCCGCCACCGTCGGGCTCTACCCGACGAACCCGGCTCCGGAGGTCCTGCACGTCCTGCGCGACTCCGGTTCGTGCGTCCTCATCGCCGAGGATCAGGAGCAGGTCGACAAGTACCTCGAGATCGCCGACGAACTGCCGGACCTGCGCACTGTCGTCTACATCGATCCGCGCGGCATCCGCGGGCGTTACGACCATCCGGCGCTGATGTTCTGGGACGACTTCATCGCCTTGGGCGAACAGCATCGCGCCGAGCACCCCGACGCCGTCACCGAGCGGCTCGAGGCCGCCACGCCGGAGGATCTCGCCACCTTGGTCTACACCTCGGGCACCACCGGCCCGCCCAAGGGCGCCATGCTCACGATGGCCAACATCGAGTTCGTCATCGGCGTGCTGGCCTCCGGGGAGGCGTTCGTCGAACCGCCCGCCGGCGACCACGACCTGATCGTGTCGTACCTGCCGCTGTGCCACGTGGCCGAGCGGCTCTTCACCACGTGGTTCAACGCCGCGGTGGGCACCCAGGTCAACTTCGCCGAGTCCATCGAGACGGTCCAGCAGGCGCTGCGCGAGGTGCAGCCGACGCTGCTGTTCGGCGTGCCCCGGATCTGGGAGAAGATCGCCGCCGGCGTCCACATCCGGATGAGCGGTGCGACGTGGTTCAAGCGCAAGGTCTACGACTTCTGGATGAAGCGCGCCGCGTGGATCGGCCGCACCCTGGTCGAGAACGAGGGCAACCACACCATCGCCACCCGCATCGTCTACGCCGTCGGCTGGCTCGTGCTGTACCGGCCCCTGCGCGAGCGCCTGGGGCTGGCGAAGGTGCGCTACGCCGCGTCCGGCGCCGCCCCGATCGCGCCGGAGGTGCTCGAGTTCTTCATGGGGATCGGTGTCCCGATGCACGAGGTGTACGGCATGACCGAGAACTCGGCCATCGCCACCGCGAACCGCGCCGGGCGGGTCAAGGTCGGCACCGTCGGCGAGCCGCAGATCGGCGCCGAGGTGCGTATCGACGAGAAGACCGGCGAGATCCTGACCCGTCACGCGGGCACCTTCGCCGGGTACTGGGGCCGCCCCGAGGCGACCGCCGAGACGATCGACGAGGACGGCTGGCTGCACACCGGCGACGTCGGCGAGTGGGTCGACGGCACGCACGTGAAGATCACCGACCGGATCAAGGACATCATCATCACCGCCGGCGGCAAGAACATCAGCCCCAGCGAGATCGAGAACAGCCTCAAGGCCTCGCCCTACATCAAGGAGGCGATCGTCATCGGCGACCGCCGCAAGTACCTCACGGCCCTCATCGGCATCGAGATGGACACCGTCGGCAACTGGGCGCAGCAGCGCAAGATCCCGTTCACGACCTACCGCGACCTGTCCGAGAAGCCCGAGGTCGTCGAGCTCGTGCAGTCGATCGTCGACGAGACGAACCGCAAGTTCGCCTCGGTCGAGACGATCAAGCGCTTCCGGCTGCTGCCCAAGGAGCTCGACCACGAGGAGGGCGAGCTGACCGCCACCCAGAAGATCAAGCGCTCCGCGATCGCCACCGTGTTCGCCGACCTGATCGAGTCCATGTACTCCGACGAGAAGTCGCAGGTGTCCGCATGACGACGTTCTTCCAGGCCGTCCTCGACGGCTTCGCCCAGGGGTCGATCTACGCCCTGCTCGCGCTCGGGTTCGTGATGATCTACAAGGCCACCCTGGTCATCAGCTTCGCCCAGCCGGCTCTCATGGTGTGCGGTGGCCTGTTCGCCCATCACGCCTCCCGCGTCTGGGACATCCCGTTCTGGCCCTCGCTGGCCATCGCGGTGCTGTGCGGGGCCGTCCTCGGCATGGTCGTGGAACGGCTCGCGCTGCGGCCCATGGTCGGCAAGCCGGTGTTCACGCTCGCGATCATCACGATCGGCGTCGACATCGCCCTGCGCGTGCTGGCCAACCGCTACATGGGCGCCGACCCCCGCGGCGTCACCTACCCGAACGGCGGTCGGCGCTACGAGTTCCTCGGCCTGTCCATCTCGCACCAGCGGCTGGGCCTGATCGCGGTCACGATCGTCACCGTCATCGCCCTCGCGCTGTTCTTCCGCTACGCCAAGACCGGGCTGGCGATGCGCGCCACCGCCCTGAGCCAGGAGACGGCGCTCGCGCAGGGCATCCGGGTCGGCACGATGTTCGCGCTCGCCTGGGCGATCGCCGGCGGGCTCGCCGCGATCGCCGGCACCTTCGTCGCCGCGACGGGCGCCGGGATCGAGCAGAACACGTGGATCATCGCGCTCAAGGCGCTGCCGGCCATCATCATCGGCGGGCTCGACAGCATCCCCGGCGCCGTCGTCGGCGGCATCCTGGTCGGCCTCATCGAGTCGCTGACCGCCGTGTTCCAGCCGGACGTGGCGCCGTGGCTGGGCAACAACTTCGCACTCGTGGCGCCGTACGCGCTGATGTTCCTGATCCTGCTCGTGAAACCGTACGGACTCTTCGGCACCAAGGAGGTCGAACGGGTATGACCACCCTCCTGCGCTCCGCGCCCTCCACGAAGGCGCGCACCTCCACCGGAGTCCGGGGCCGGCCGCTGCTGCGGACGAGCTACGAGCAGGACCTCGCCCTGGCGAACACGCCGGCGAAGCGTCGCAGCATGATCGGCCTGATCGTCGCCTCGTTCGTCGTGCCGTTCCTGCTCACCGACGACCTGCTGCAGGTGCTCACCCTCGGCATGATCTCCGCCGTCGGCGCGATCGGCCTGAACCTCGTCACCGGCTACGCCGGCCAGGTGTCGCTCGGTCACGCCTTCTTCATCGGCCTGGGCGCCTACACCGGAGCCGTCCTCGGAGGCGATCCCGACGGCTCGATCGTCGGTTACGGACTGCCGATCTGGGTGTGGCTGCCCGCGGCCGGCGTCGTCGCCGCGGTCGCCGGCCTGATCGTCGGGCCCGTCGCGGTGCGGCTGCGCGGCCTGTACCTGGCGATCGTGACCCTGGGTCTGGTGTTCCTCGGCGACCATGTCTTCCGCGAGGCCCGGTCGATCACCGGCGGACCGGGCGTCGGTCGCCGCGGCGCCCAGTTGGAGATCTTCGGCATCGACTTCCACGCGATGGAGCCGATCGAGGGCATCTCGCGCAACCAGGCCCAGTTCCTGCTGGCGCTGGTCTTCCTGATCGTCTTCGCGATCCTGGGCCGCAACATCGCCCGGTCCGGCGTCGGTCGTGCCTTCGGCGCGATCCGCGATCGCGACGTCGCGGCCGCCGTCATCGGGGTCGACCTGACGAAGTACAAGATCATGGCCTTCGCCATGTCCTCGTTCTTCGCGGGCGTCACCGGCGCGCTGTACTACGCGGTCATCGGCGTCTTCGAGCCCGGCGCGTTCAGCCTGTTGCTGTCGATCCAGTACATCGCGATGGTGCTCATCGGCGGGGTCGCGACGATCAGCGGCTCGATCATGGGCGCGATGTTCATCGCGCTGCTGCCCCGCATCAGCCAGTTCATCGCGGCGTACATCCCCGGCGAGCTGCTGACCGTCTTCCAACTCGAGGCGATCCTCTACGGCGCCTTGATCATCGTGTTCCTGATCTTCGAGCCGCGAGGCCTGTACGGCATCTGGCTACGGATTCGGAACTACTGGAAGGGCTGGCCCTTCTCCTACTAGACCCGGCCGCGAGGCCGCCGGCGGTGCGACCGCACCGCTCCTACCACCCCAGGAGGATGAACGACGATGAAGCAACACCGAAAGTGGGTCCGCATCGCCGCAGGTGCGGCGGCGGCGGCCCTCGTGCTGACGGGCTGCCGCGGTGGCGGTGACGACACCGAGGCCGGACCGGGCATCACGGAGGAACCCTGCCCGAACGCGGTGAACGAGGACAACGGCTGCATCTACCTGGGTGCGATCTCCGACCTCACCAAGGGCCCGTTCGCTCCGCTCGCCGGACCGATCACCGAGGCGCAGAAGGCGTTCTGGAAGAAGGTGAACGAGGACGGCGGCATCGGCGGCTATGACATCGACATCGACAAGTACGTGGCCGACTCGGAGTACAACCCCGAGATCCACAACAAGAAGTACCAGGAGATGCGTAACGACGTCCTGGCCCTCGGCCAGACGCTCGGCTCCTCGCAGACTCTCGCGATCCTCGAGGACATGAAGTCCGACGACGTCGTGGGCGTCCCGGCCTCGTGGAACTCGGCGTGGGACTTCGAGGACCAGATCCTCCAGTCGGGCGCCAACTACTGCTTCGAGGCCATGAACGGCGTCGACTGGGCGGTCAAGAACCGCGGCGTCAAGAACAAGGTGCTGGCGATCCACTACCCCAACGACTACGGCGGAGACGCCGCGGCGGGCGTGGAGGAGGCCGCGAAGGCGAACGGACTGGACTTCGTCTCCGTCGAGACCGCCACCGGTCAGGACAACCAGGCCGGCGCCGTCGCCGCGGTGCTGAAGGAGAAGCCCGACCTGCTGTACATCACGACCGGTCCGGCCGAGATGGCCACGATCGTCGGTGGCGCGGCGGCGAAGGGCTGGAAGGGCACCGTGGTCGGCTCGAGCCCGACGTGGAACCCGGCCCTGCTGCAGACCGAGGCCGCTCCGGCCCTGGAGGCGATGTACTTCCAGGCCGCGCCGTGGGGTCCGTGGGGCAGCGAGACCGACGGTCACGCCAAGATGCGCGAGGCCATCGGCGACGTCGACTCCCCCAACGACGGCTACACCGCCGGCTGGGTCTGGGAGTACCCGCTGCTTGCCGCACTGAAGGCCGCGGCCGAGATGGACGGCGGCATCACCCGCGAGAACGTGGTCAAGGCCGCTGCCGAGCTCGACAGCGTCGACTACGAGGGCATGCTGCCCGACGAGGCGTACAACGCCACCGGTGAACCGAACGAGGTCGCCTGGCGTCAGAGCGTCATCGGCGGCGTGGACAAGGACGCTCCGACCGGCGTCTCGATCGTCCAGGACTTCTGGGTCGGTCCGACCGCCGAGGGCTACGACTACACCGAGCCCTGCTTCGCACTGAGCTGATCCCTCCCGCAGCACGGGGGCCGGTCCACCAGGACCGGCCCCCGTCGTCTGTGCGTCAGCGGTCCACCGCGATCCGTCGGTCCAGGTCGAGATCGGACAGAAACCGCTCGTCGTGACTGACCACGAGCAGGGCCCCCCGGTGCGAGCCGAGCGCCTCGACGAGCCGGTCCAGGCTCGCCAGGTCGAGGTTGTTCGTCGGCTCGTCCAGCACCAACAGCTGCGGGGCCGGCGTCGCCAGGACGAGAGCCGCGAGCGTGGCTCGCCAGCGCTCCCCACCGGACAGGGTGCGGACGGACTGGTCGACCGCGTCGCCCCGGAAGCCGAACCGAGCCAGCTTCGCCCGGACGTCACCGGGGGTCCGTCCCGGCGCGACGCGGCGCACGTTGTCCAGGACAGAGCGGTCCGCGGTGAGCAGATCGACGTCCTGGGGCAGGTACCGCCAGGGGACGAACACCTCCGCCGAGCCCCGCCGTGGTTCCTCCAGCCCGAGAATCGCGCGCAGCAGCGAGGTCTTCCCCGCCCCGTTCGGTCCGACCACGGCGATGCGCTCCGGTCCCCGCACGTCGAGGTCGAGCGGTCGCGAGGTGCCGTGCGCCGGGACCAGGCCCGCGGCACGCAGCACCCGGCGTCGGGTCGGCACCTCCGTCTCGGGGAGGTCGACGTGGATCCCCCGATCGTCGCGAAGCTGCTCCTTGGCCTGCTCGAGCGCGGCGCGCGACTCCTCCAACCGGTCCTCGTGGATCGCCCGTACCCGTCCGGCGGTCACTTGGGCGCGACGCCGATACTCGTTCGCGACGATCCGCGGCAGGCCGTCGGCCTTCCCCCTGCCCTGCCGGTCACGACGCGCCTGCTTGGTCTGCTGCTCGATCAGCTCGCGATGCTGGCGCCGGACGTGCGCCTGCGCCGTCGAGACGGCCTGGCGCGCGAGCCGCTGCTCGTGCTCGACGGCGGCCTCGTAGTCACTGAGGCTCCCGGAGTACCACCGCACCGCGGTGTCCCGCACCTCGCCGATCTGGTCCATCCGCTCCAGGAGCCGGCGATCGTGGCTCACCACGACCAGCACGCCGCCGAACTCCGAGACGAGATCGGCCACGCGCCGTTGGGTGGGCGCGTCCAAGTTGTTCGTGGGCTCGTCCAACAGCAGCACGTCGGGTCGACGCAGGAGGCGTGCGGTCAGCGCGAGCAGCACCCGTTCACCGCCGGACAGGGACGAGACCGGCCGATCGAGGGCGACGGCCGCGAGGCCGGCCGCCTCGAGGCGGGCCGTGATCCGCTCCGGGAGGTCCCAGTCGTCGCCGACCGCGTCGAAGTGGTTCGGGTCGACCGAGCCGGCCTCGATCGCGGCGAGGGCGTCCAGGGTGCTCCGGACGTCGAGCAGGTCGGCCACCGTGGCGCCGGGGCGACTCGTGAGGTCCTGCGGGAGGTGGGCGAGCCGGCCGTGCACGGCGACCGCGCCCGCCGTGGGCCGCAGCGCGCCGGTCGCCAGACGCAGCAGGGTGGACTTCCCGCTGCCGTTCGCGCCGACGATGCCGTGGCGGCCCGGGCCGAGGCCGAAGGTGACGTCCTCCAGGACAGTCCGGCCGTCGGGCAGGGTGAACGAGACGTGGGTGAAGGACAGAAATGGGGACATGGCTGATCTCCGGGGTCGCGGACGGGCGAGGGCGGGAGATCAGGAGTCCATGGATCCCACTCTACGTTCGTGCTCCCGCGCTGTCACCCGATCGTCCGGCGGCAGGCCCGGCGGTGGGGGCGCCCCCGGTTAGACTCGACCCTCGTGGCCGAATTGACCGCGCACGAGAAGAGGCGCCTGGACGAACTGGTCGCCCGGCATCGGATCCTGACCGAGCTGGGCGAGCGATTCGGGGGCGCCGGCCACGAGATCGCCTTGGTCGGCGGTCCGGTGCGCGACGCACTGCTCGGCCGGCCGGTCACCGACCTGGACTTCACCACCTCGGCGCGTCCTGAGCAGATCGAGCAGGCGCTGGCCGGCTGGGCCGACTCGACGTGGGACGTGGGCCGCGAGTTCGGCACGATCGCCGCGCGCAAGGGCGACGCCACCGTGGAGATCACCACGTACCGAGCCGACGAGTACGACCGTGACTCGCGCAAGCCGGTCGTCGCCTTCGGAGACAACCTGACCGACGACCTGGCTCGCCGCGACTTCACCGTCAACGCCATGGCGGTGCGGCTGCCGAGCCTGGAGTTCGTCGACGTGCACGGCGGCCTCGACGACCTGGCCGACCGCACGATCCGCACCCCCGTGGGACCGGACGTCTCGTTCAGCGACGACCCCCTGCGCATGATGCGCGCCGCCCGGTTCGTCGCCCAGCTCGGCTTCATCGTCGCCCCCGACGTCGCCGCGGCCATCTCCGCGATGGCGGACCGGATCGAGATCGTCTCCGCCGAGCGCGTCCGCGACGAGTTGAACAAGCTCCTCCTGTCGGAGGATCCGGTCCGCGGCCTGCGGGTGCTCGTCGACACCGGACTGGCCGAACGCGTACTGCCCGAGCTGCCGGCCCTGCAGCTGGAGAGCGACGAGCACCACCGGCACAAGGACGTCTACGAGCACTCCCTCACCGTGCTGGAGCAGGCGATCGACCTCGAACACCGGCTCGAGGAGCGACCCGACCTGACGATCCGGCTGGCCGCACTGCTGCACGACATCGGCAAGCCCAAGACCCGCCGCTTCACCGGCGACGGCACCGTCACGTTCCATCACCACGACGTGGTCGGTGCGAAGCTGGTCCGCAAGCGGATGCGGGCGCTGCGGTACCCGAACGACATCACCGACGCGGTCGCCAAGCTCGTCGAGCTGCACCTGCGGTTCCACGGCTACGGCACGGGGGAGTGGACCGACTCGGCCGTGCGCCGCTACGTCCGCGACGCCGGGGACCAGCTGGAGCGACTGCACATCCTGACCCGCGCCGACTGCACGACGCGCAACCAGCGCAAGGCGCTGCGACTCCAGCGCACCTACGACGACCTCGAGGCGCGGATCGCCAGACTGTCGGCCCAGGAGGAGCTCCAGTCGATCCGCCCCGATCTCGACGGCAACGAGATCATGGAGATCCTGCAGATCGGCCCCGGTCCCGAGGTCGGCCAGGCCTACCGATTCCTGCTCGACCTGCGGATGGATCGTGGTCCGCTGCCGCGCGACCAGGCTGTCGAGGCACTGCAGGCGTGGTGGGCCGCCCGCTGAGTCGCAGCACGATCCGGCTCGACGATCCCTCTACGATGACGTGGTGACGATGCGCGCCTGGCTCACCGCTGTCGTGGTCGCGCTGTCGCTCCTGGTGGCCGGGCCGACGTCCACGGCATCGGCCGACGACGGCGCCCTGACGGTGCGCATCGACGCCCTCACGCCGTCCCAGCTCGACGCCGACGCCACGATCCGGATGCGCGGCACGATCCGCAACACGGGGTCGACGCCCTGGACGGCCGTCCAGGCGTATCTGGTCATCCCCCGGTTCCCGTTCCAGAGCCGGGAGCAGATCGAGACCGCGATCGAGGACGGCCAGTCCTACACCGGTGAGCGCATCGTCGATCCGGGAACCTTCGACGAGGTCGGCGACATCGCGCCGGGCGCCTCCGTGACGTTCGACATCGCCGTCCCGGTCTCACGGATCGGCCTGGCCGGCGAAGGGGGCGTGTACCCGGTCGGCGTCCAGATCCTCGCGACGGACGCCGAGGGATTCCGCTCCACCGACTCGGTCGCCCGGGCGACCACCTTCGTCCCGTGGCTCGATCGTCCGGACACCGCGATCCCGGCCGGCTTCGTGTGGCCCTTCACTCCGACCTGGTCCGCGGCGAGCTTCGATCCGACGGCCGTGGTCGCCTCGATCACCTCCGGTCAGCTGCGGAACTACCTCGACGCGGCCACCGCGACGCCGCGCGGCGGCCGCACCGTCGTGCTCGACCTGTCGCTCCTCGACGCGCTGGAGCCGCTGAGCGATCCGGAGACCGTGCCGGCCGGCGTCTCGCTGACGCCCGAGCAGATCGACGCGGTCGCCACGTGGCTCGGCCGGCTGCGCGAGCTCGCGCTGGACTCCACGACCTGGATCGTCTCCTACGCCCGAGCCGACGAGCTCGCCCTGCACCGCTACCCCGAGAACGCCGAGGTGCTGCTGCAGCGGATCGACGCGGCCACCACCCGCGCCATGACCCGTCACTCGCTCACCGGCACTCGCGCCAATTGGCCGACGATCTCGGGACTGACCCGCGGCATGCTCGAGGAGATGCGAGCGCGCGGCGACCACCCGACCTTCGTGTCGCGCCGCTCGGTACCGGAGTGGGAGCCGCGTCTGGGCTCGGTCGTCTCCGTCGAGACCGGCAACGGTCCGATCCCGCTGCTCGTCAACGGAACACTGCCCGACACGCCCGGCGCGGAGACGGCCGTGACCGTGCGCCAGCGGGTGCTGACCGACGCCGCGCTGGGCGTCCTGTCGCGGGAGACCGACCCGACGTCGCGCGCCGATGCGCTCACCGTCATCGACCCGAGCTGGAATCCCGGCCGCAACGGAGGGCGCGTGCTCACCCAGGCGCTCGTCGGCCGGCCGAGCGCGGGATTGACCCGGCCGGTCACGGCGGCCGACCTCCTGCGGGGCGCTCCGGTGACGTACACCGGCGAGATCCCCCGCGACGTCACCACGACCTCGCTGCCCGCGCAGCTGCTCGACCGGGCGGCGACCCTGTCCCGCACGGCCGACCTGTTCACCGAGATCGTCACCGACGAGGACGACCTGATGTTCGACCGCGAGGTCAGCGGGGTGCTCTCGGTCCGCTGGCGCTCAGACGCCGACGAGGCCCTGCT
>JAJUII010000101.1 GCA_029265505.1 Aeromicrobium choanae | reverse complement strand
CCGCGACGGCTGGCTCCACCCCGGCGACGTCGGCCGACTCGACTAGGACGGCTACCTGCAGATCGTCGATCGGATCAAGGACATGATCATCCGAGGCGGCGAGAACCTCTATACCAAGGAGATCGAGAACGCCATCGCTCAGATCGAGGGCGTCCTCGAGGTTGCGGTGATCGGACGTCCCGACGACGTGCTCGGCGAGGTCCCGGTCGCGTTCGTCGTGGCCTATCCGGGCGCGGTGCTCACCGAGGCGGACGTCATGGAGCACTGCCGCCGCCACCTGACGCGGGTCAAGGTTCCGGCCGCGGTCGAGATCGTCGAGGAGCTTCCCAAGAACCCGGTCGGAAAGATCGACAAGCCCACGCTGCGCCGACTCGTGCACAGCGCCTGACACCCCGAGGAAAGGTCAAGGTCCATGGGATTCACCACTGCGGACATGCCTCCGGTCGCACCGGAGGACTTCGAGAAGCTGCCCGTCATGGAGCGCATCAAGATGCTCGCGCTCCACTGGGTGGACTACGGCTTCGGTGGCCCGAAGCAGATGCACGCCCTCTACGTGATCAAGACGATCGCGTTCATCGTGGGCGGTTGGCTCGTGGTCGGCCTGACCACGCCGGGTCTCGGCCTGGTCGATCTGTCGGGCTGGTGGGGTGAGCTCATCGTCTACCAGAAGCTCATGGTCTGGATCGTCCTGTGGGAGATCACCGGCCACGCGGCGTCGTGGGGCCCGCTGTCGTTCAAGTTCGGTCCGATGACGGGTGGCTGGAAGTACTGGACCAAGGTCGGCACGCTGCGCTGCCCGCCGTACGGGGACAAGGTCCCCGGGACGGCCGGGTTCCGCCGCACCGCGTTCGACGTCGGTCTGTACCTCTTCCTGCTGGCGATGCTCTTGGTCGCCCTGGTGATGCCGGGCCAGCAGACGACCGCCGCGTACAGCGAGATCGGCCTCATCGTGACCTGGCCGCTGCTGGCCTACTTCATCGGCCTGGTCGTCATGGGCTTCCGCGACCGCGTGGTGTTCCTCGCCTCGCGCGCCGAGCAGTACGCCGTCTGCCTGCTGGGCTTCGCGGTGCTGGCCTCGCACGTCGACATGGTGCTGGTCGCCAAGATCGCGATGGTGACGATCTGGCTCGGTGCCGGCGTCTCGAAGTTCGGCCACCACTTCACGCTCGTGGTCCAGGCGATGATGAGCAACACCCCGTGGCTGACGTCGAAGAAGTTCAAGCGCTCGCTCTACCGTGATCCGGAGAACGAGGACCTGCTGCCGACGAAGATGGCCTTCACCTGGGCGCACATCGGCGGCACCGTCGTGGAGCTGGTGCTCCCGTTCGTCCTGCTGTTCTCGACGAACGAGACCGTCACGTGGCTGGCGATCATCGGCATGATGATCTTCCACTTGTTCATCTACTCGACGTACCCGCTCGCGGTGCCGTTGGAGTGGAACATCTTCTTCATCTTCGTCACGCCGTTCCTGTTCGGTGGCTTCTTCGCCGGCGACGGCTACGGCATCGGCGACTTCACCGAGTGGTGGCTGCTGCCGCTGGCGTTGGTGGCGTTCCTGACCGGCCCGATCCTGGGCAACCTCAAGCCGGAGTGGGTCTCCTTCCTGGTGTCGATGCGTCAGTACGCCGGCAACTGGGCGTCCGGGACGATGGCGTTCCGCATGAACGACTGCGAGAACAAGCTGGACCGGCTGGTCAAGAGCATGCCGATCCAGCGTGACCAGATCGCGGCGGCCTACGGCTACGACGTGGCGGAGATCTTCCTGCAGAAGTGCGTCGCCTTCCGCAGCATGCACAGCCACGGACGCGTCCACCTCGGCCTCCTGCAGCGTCACCTCGACCGGCTCGAGAACTACCGCCTCCGCGAGGGTGAGGTCGTCTGCACCGCCCTGGTCGGCTGGCAGTTCGGCGACGGACACCTGTTCGACGAGCGGACGATGGCCGCGGTCCAGGAGCAGTGCCGGTTCGAGCCGGGTGAGTGGGTCATGGCGTTCACCGAGTCGCAGCCCATCCACACCACGAAGGTCCAGTACAAGGTGATCGACGCCGCCCTGGGTGTCGTCGAGCGCGGATGGTACGACGTGCGCGATGCTGTGAAGGAGCAGCCGTGGATTCCGAACGGACCCGTCAAGCACGTCGTCACCTGGCGTGCCGAGGGATACCGTCCGGCCGGTGAGATGTCCGGTGAGGAGAAGGTGACGTCGTGACGAAGGCGGTGGTGGTCGGCAGTGGCCCCAACGGGCTCGCTGCCGGCCTCACCCTCGCCGCCGCCGGCGTCGAGGTGGAGGTCCTGGAGGCAGCCGACACGCTCGGGGGCGGCACCCGATCGGGGCACTACACCGTCGACGGCGTGCTGCACGACGAGTGCTCGGGGTTCCACCCCTTGGCGCTCGACACCGCGTTCAGTCGCTCCTTCGACCTGACGTCGGAGGGGCTGACGTGGCGCTGGGCGGACGTGGAGTACTCCCACCCGCTCGACGGCGGTGGCGGGGCCGCCGTGTGGCGCGACGTCGACACGACCGCGAGGGAGCTGGGTGCGGCCGGGCAGGCGTACCGTCGCCTGTTCGGCCCACTCACCGCGCGGTTCGACAAGATCGCCGTGGAGTTCCTGCAGCCCATGCTGCACGTGCCGCGCCACCCGATCGCCCTGGCGGGGTTCGGCATCGCCTCGCTCATGCCGGCCACGTGGCTCGCCGGGCTGATGCGCTCGCCGGAGGCGTCCGCCCTGATCGCGGGCGTCGCGGCGCACGCCTTCCGGCCGCTCGGCACTCCGATGTCGGCGGCGATCGGCGTGGCGCTCGGCACCGCCGCCCACCGGTACGGCTGGCCGGTCGCCGAAGGCGGCTCGCGGCGGATCACCGAGGCGATGGCCGCCCGGCTGACCGCCCTGGGCGGCACCGTCACGACCGGCGTACGGGTCACTGATCGCGCCCAGCTGTCCGACGCCGACATCGTCATGCTCGACACCAGTCCCCAGGCGGCCGCCGACATCCTCGGCGACGCAATGCCGCGACGGATCGCCCGGGCCTACCGGCGCTACCGCTTCGGACCCGGCGCCTACCAGGTCGCGCTGGCCGTCGAGGGCGGCGTCCCGTGGACGCACGAGGCGAGTCGACACGCGGGCACCGTCCACCTCGGCGGGTCCCTGGCGGAGATCGCCGCGGCCGAGCGCGACCTGTGGCGGGGCCGGATGCCCGAGCGGCCCTTCGTGCTGCTGGGCCAGCAGTCGCTGGCCGACCCGTCCCGGCGTGCCGGCGACATCCACCCGATCGACGCCTACGCCCATGTGCCGGCCGGCTTCACCGGGGACGCCACGGAGGCGATCCTCGCGCAGATCGAGCGATTCGCGCCCGGCGTGCGCGAGCGGATCGTGGGCATGTCGGTCAGGTCGACCGAGCAGATCACCCGCGACAACGCGAACTACGTCGGCGGCGACATCGTCACCGGCGCCAACACGCCGCGCCAGCTGATCTTCCGGCCACGCATCGGCCTGAGCCCGTACTCGACCGGCGTCCCCGGCGTGTGGCTGTGCTCGGCCGCGACGCCGCCAGGGGCGGGAGCCCACGGGATGTGCGGGCACTTGGCAGCCCGCAAGGCCTTGCGTTCGGCGGGGATCGTGGGCACGATCGGCCGATGAGTCCGCTGCGCTCCGACGACTGGTCGCGTGACCCCGAGGTTCGGCGGCTGGTCGCGGTCCTCGGTCAACGGCTCGCCGAACGTCAGCTCGAGCTCACCGGCACGCTGACCGGGATGATCCGCTCGATCGAGGACCTCGACCTCGACCAGCCGCTGATCGACCTGCTCGACGCCAGCGTCGACAGCAACATCAACACGATCGTCCACCTGCTGATCAACGCGATCCCGGTCGACCGGATCCAGGCGCCGACCGCCGCGGTCGAGTACGCGGTCCGCCTCGCCCAGCGGGGGGTGCCGTCGTACTCGCTGATCCGGGCCTACCAGATGGGCCACGGATTCCTCATGACCGTCGTGCTCGAGGAGGCGATCGACCTCGACGTCGAGGCGCCGACGCTGATGCGCGCCCTGCAGGTGGTCACGACGGAGTTCTACCGCTACATCGACTGGATCTGCCTGCACCTGCTGGCGCAGTACGAGGCCGAGCGGGGCCGCTGGGCCACGACCTCGGGGAACGTCGCCTCGGCGATGCTGCAGGACCTCCTGCGCGGCGGCAACACCTCCACGCACGACTTCGAGGCTGAGACCGGCTACCGGTTCGCCCAGCACCACGTGGGTGCCGTGCTGTGGTCGCGGGACAACGAGGGCATCACCGACGCGCTGGTCTCGATGGAGCGCGCCGCACGGGCGATCGAGGCCGCGGTCGGGGAGGGGCCGGCGCTGTTCTCGGCGATCGACCGCACCACCGCCTGGCTGTGGATCGGTCGCGGCGACGCCGGCACGCCGATCGACCATGAGCTGGCTGTCGAGCTGGAGAAGTTCCCCGAGGTCGGAGCCGCCGTCGGTCTGCCGGCCGAGGGCATCGAGGGCTTCCGGCGGACCCACCAGCAGGCCGGCGACGCCTTCGAGCTGGCGATGGCCGCCGAGGATCGGGTCGGCCAGGTGATCGGCTTCGGGGACCGTGGCATCGCGCTGATCTCGATGCTCATGCAGGAGTCCGGTGCCCTGCGCCGGTGGCTGGTCGAGGTTCTCGGCCCCCTCGCCGAGCCAACCCCGGCCGCCGCCCGGGCCCGCGAGACCCTCGGCGCCTGGCTCGAGCACGACCGGAACTACCAGGCGACCGCCGAGGCGCTGCAGGTGCATCGCAACACGGTGAAGTACCGCATCGACCGGATCACCGAGGACCTGCAGGAGCGCCTGACCGAGCGGAGGATCGACCTCGAGCTCGCCCTGCTGGCCTGTCGGCTGCTCGGCGACGGCATCCTCGCCTGACCGAGGCCCCGACTCGAGGCGGGGCGCGCCGGTCGACGGAGGTCGGCGACGGCTCGGTAGTGTGGTGGGTCGAGAGCGCCGCCCAGCCGTAGGGGTCGCCGAACCTAAGAGGGGTATGCCATGAGCCTGTCCGTGACCGTCGCCGGAACCGCTCAGGAGGTGGACCCCGGCACGCGCGCTTGGCAGCTGTTCGCCGACGACCCGCAGATCATCGCCGCTCGCATCGGCGGCGAGCTGGTCGACCTGTCGCGCGAGCTCGCCGACGGCGACGAGGTCGAGCCGGTCGCCATCGACTCCCCGGACGGGCTCGACATCCTGCGCCACTCGACGGCCCACGTGATGGCGCAGGCGGTCCAGGAGCTCTTCCCCGAGGCCAAGCTCGGCATCGGCCCACCGATCCGCGACGGCTTCTACTACGACTTCGACGTCGAGACCCCGTTCACGCCGGAGGACCTGGCGAAGATCGAGTCCCGGATGAAGAAGATCGTCAAGGAGGGCCAGAAGTTCAGCCGTCGTGAGGTCAGCGACGACGATGCGCGCGCCGAGCTCGCCGACGAGCCCTACAAGCTCGAGCTGATCGGCCTGAAGTCGTCGGCCGGCGACGCCGCCGAGGGCGCGAGCGTCGAGGTGGGCGAGGGCGGCCTGAGCATCTACGACAACCTCAAGCGCGACGGATCGACGGCCTGGAAGGACCTGTGCCGCGGACCGCACCTGCCGACGACCAAGCGCATTCCGGCGTTCAAGCTCATGCGCTCGGCCGCCGCGTACTGGCGCGGCGACGAGAAGAACAAGCAGCTCCAGCGCATCTACGGCACCGCCTGGCCGACGAAGGAGGCGCTCGAGGAGTACCTGCACCGGATCGAGGAGGCCCAGCGGCGTGATCATCGACGCCTGGGCACCGAGCTCGACCTGTACAGCTTCCCCGACGAGATCGGGTCGGGTCTCCCGGTGTTCCACCCCAAGGGTGGCGTCATCAAGCGCGAGATGGAGGACTACGTCCGCCGCCGGCACATCGAGGAGGGCTTCGAGTACGTCGGCACGCCCCACATCGCCAACGAGCAGCTGTTCCACACCTCCGGGCACCTGCCGTACTACGGCGAGGGCATGTTCCCGGCGCTCGACGTCGACGGACAGGACTACCGCCTCAAGGCGATGAACTGCCCGATGCACAACCTCATCTACCGCTCCCGCCAGCGGTCCTATCGGGAGCTGCCGCTGCGCCTGTTCGAGTTCGGTCACGTGTACCGCAACGAGAAGTCCGGCGTGATCCACGGCCTGACCCGGGTGCGCGGCTTCGCCCAGGACGACTCGCACTCGTACGTCACGCCCGAGCAGGCGCCGGCGGAGGTCGAGCACCTGCTGAAGTTCATGCTGAGCCTGCTCGACGACTTCGGGATGGACGACTACTACCTCGAGCTGTCGACCCGCGACGAGTCCAAGGACAAGTTCATCGGCTCGGACGAGGACTGGGAGACTGCGACGAAGGTGCTCGAGGACGTGGCGCGGTCGACCGGTCTGGAGCTCGTCCCCGATCCGGGCGGCGCGGCGTACTACGGGCCGAAGATCTCCGTGCAGGCACGCGACGCGATCGGTCGCACCTGGCAGATGGGCACCGTGCAGTACGACTTCAACCAGCCGTCGCCGGAGCGCTTCAACCTCGAGTACGTCGCCCCGGACGGCTCGCGTCGTCAGCCGGTGATGATCCACTCGGCCAAGTTCGGCTCCATCGAGCGCTTCATGGGAGTGCTCGTCGAGCACTACGCCGGCGCCTTCCCCCCGTGGCTCGCACCCGTGCAGGCCGTGGGCATTCCGGTGGCCGAGCGCCACGTGGAGTACCTGGCGGCATTGGGGGAGCGGCTCCGCTCCCACGGCATCCGGTTCGAGGTCGACGACTCCGACGAGCGGATGCAGAAGAAGATCCGCAACGCCCAGACCCAGAAGGTGCCGTTCATGGTGCTGGCGGGAGACAAGGACGTCGAGGCCGGTGCGGTCTCCTTCCGCTACCGCAGTGGCGAGCAGGAGAACGGCGTGTCGCTCGACGCCGCGGTCGACAAGATCGTCACGGCGGTGCGTGATCGGGTGCAGGTCTGATGAATCGTGATCCCGACGGCCTGGAGCGGCTCTGGGCGCCCTACCGGATGGCCTACGTGCGCGAGGCCGGGCAGCGCGACGGCTGCCCCTTCTGTGCGATGGTCGCCGGCGAGCAGCAGACCGAGATGATCGTGACGCGAGGGGAGCACTGCTTCGTCGCGATGAACCTCTACCCGTACAACCCGGGCCACCTCATGGTGCTGCCGAACCGTCACGAGGCCGATCTGACGGCCTTGACCGACGAGGAGAGCCGCGAGCTGACGGCGCTGACCCAGCGGTCGATCCGGGCGATCCGCCGGGTCAGCAACCCGGACGGATTCAACGTGGGCCTGAACCTGGGTGCCGTGGCGGGCGGATCGATCTCGCAGCACCTGCACCAGCACGTCGTGCCGCGGTGGGGCGGCGACGCGAACTTCATGACGGTGGTGGGGCGCACGAAGGCCCTCCCGCAGACGATCGCCGAGTCGGCGGACCTGCTGAGGGCGGCCTGGGCGGAGGACGACTGATGCTCGAACGCTTCCGGGCCTTCTGGAACCGGCTGTTCTCGCCCGTCGCCGACGGTCTGATCGCGATCGGCGTCACCCCGGACATGGTCACCTGGGTCGGCACCGTCGGCGTCTCGGTGGGGGCGCTGTGGCTGTTCCCGCAGGGCGAGTTCTTCTGGGGCACGATGTTCGTCACCGCCTTCGTGTTCAGCGACATCGTCGACGGCACGATGGCGCGCAAGCTCGACCGCTCGTCGAAGTACGGGGCCTTCCTGGACTCGACGCTCGATCGTGTGGGGGACGCGGCGGTCTTCGGCGGGATCGCGCTGTGGTACGCGTGGGAGGGCGACTCGCGCCTGTACCTCGTGCTCTCGCTGGCGTGCCTGGTCCTGGGCAGCCTCACCTCGTACGTGCGGGCGCGGGCGGAGTCGCTCGGCATGGAGGCCAAGGGCGGCATCGCGGAGCGGTCCGACCGTCTCGTGGCGATCTTGGTCATGACCGGCCTGTCCGGGCTGTTCGATCTGCCGATCCTGCAACAGATCACGCTGTGGGCGCTGGCGATCGCAGGCGTGATCACGGTCGCCCAGCGGATGCTGATGGTGCGGCGGCAGGCGCTCTGACCGCACGTCCGGCGACCGGTCGTCTCGCCGGGGCGGACCCGTCCTCGGCGGTCGAGCCGGGCTCGTAGACTGGTGGCGTGACTGAACAGACCCCTGACAACGCCACCACGACCGGCACCGCGCGGGTCAAGCGCGGCATGGCCGAGATGCTGAAGGGCGGCGTCATCATGGACGTCGTCGACGCCGAGCAGGCGAAGATCGCCGAGGACGCCGGCGCGGTCGCCGTGATGGCGCTCGAGCGGGTGCCCGCGGACATCCGCGCCCAGGGCGGCGTGGCCCGGATGAGCGACCCGGACCTGATCGAGGGCATCATCGACGCCGTCTCCATCCCGGTGATGGCCAAGGCGCGCATCGGTCACTTCGTCGAGGCGCAGGTGCTGCAGAGCCTCGGCGTGGACTACATCGACGAGTCCGAGGTGCTGACCCCGGCGGACTACGAGAACCACATCGACAAGTGGGCGTTCACGGTGCCGTTCGTCTGCGGTGCCACGAACCTCGGCGAGGCGCTGCGCCGGATCACCGAGGGCGCGGCGATGATCCGCTCCAAGGGTGAGGCCGGCACCGGTCCGCTGCAGAT
>JAJUII010000215.1 GCA_029265505.1 Aeromicrobium choanae | reverse complement strand
GATCGCTCGCCGCGCGCGGGCCATCGCCAACAGCGACAGCACGACCGACACCGGGTCGAACGGGCCGGGACGCGGATCGCGCGACTCGGGCACGGTCGCCAGGGCCGCAGGCACGAACACCACGATCAGCGGGACGTTGATCAGGAAGACCGAGCCCCACCAGAAGTGCTCGAGCAGGTAGCCCCCGAGCACCGGCCCGAGCACGGCGCCGCCGGAGAACATGGCGGCCCAGACGGCGATCGCCGTCCGGCGGTCGCGCGGATGCTCGAAGATGTTCCGGATCAACGACAGCGTCGAAGGCATGAGCGTCGCGCCGAACAGTCCCAGCAGCGCACGTGACGCGATGAGCATCTCCGGCGAGGTGCTGAACGCCGCGAACGTCGAGGCGACGCCGAAGCCGACCGCGCCGATCACGAGCAGGCGACGACGGCCGAGACGATCGCCCAGGCTCCCCATCGCGATCAACAGCCCGGCCAGCATGAGCGCGTACAGGTCGACGATCCACATCAGCTGGTTGCCCGTGGGCCGCAGGTCCCGGCTGATCTCCGGCAGCGCGAAGGACAGGACCGTGTTGTCGACGGACACCAGCAGCACGGGCAGCATCAGCACGGCCAGCGCGATCCATTCGCGGTGGCCGGCACGCGTCATCGTGAGGGTCCTGACAGTCACCCGATCGACTATACCGTCCAGACGGTACAGTTCAAGAATCGCCTGCGATCACAACGGATTCGTGAGGCGTCTCACACGCAAGGCGTCCGCTCACTAGGCTGAGCGCATGCCCGACGACCGCAGTACCCGCGATCGGCTCCTCGACGCCTTCGAGCGCCTGCTCGTCAGCGCCGGGAGCAGGGCCGCGACGCTCGACGCGGTGGCCGCCGAGGCCGGCGTCTCCAAGGGCGGACTGCTCTACCACTTCCCGAGCAAGGAGGCGCTGATCGACGGCATGGTCGAGCGTCTGCGGGAGCAGGGCGCTCGAGACGTGGAGAAGATGCGGGCCGCACCGCAGGGACCGGTGGACTTCTACCTCGAGACGTCGATCGACACCGGCAGCGACTTCGATCGGGCGCTGATCGCCGCGACCCGGCTGGCCCAGGAGCAGGTGCAGGCCGCCCGGGCGGCGCTCTCGGACATCCGCGACGCGTGGTTCGCGGTGCTGCGCGAGCACGTCGGCGACGAGGCCCTCGCCCGCACGATCCAACTCATCGGCGACGGACTCTACTTCGACGACACCTCCGGATTCCGCGACGAGTCCGCACTGCAGCACGTCAAGGACGTGCTCGGTCGGCTCTCCTCCTAGTCGGGCCCCCGACTGTCAGGCGTCGCGCCACACCGGCTCGAGCTCCTCGACGTCGAGGCGTTCCAGCACCCCGACGTCGGCGACCGCGACCGTCCAGGTGACGCGATCGGCGCCGTAGTCCACCTCCAGCACGTCGGTGTCCCGGCGCAGACGACTCTCGACCGATCCGACCTCGGCGATCGGGGCCGTGACCGTCGCCCGCCGCCACAGCACGCGCTCGCGGACCCCGGCCACGTCGAGCACCGCGGAGGTCGCGTCGGAGTACGCCCGGGCGAGCCCGCCCGTGCCCAGCAGCGTCCCGCCGAACCACCGGGTGACGACGACCGCGACGTCGCTCACCTCCCGGCCCGTGATGACCTCGAGCATCGGCCGCCCTGCGGTGCCGGACGGCTCCCCGTCGTCGTTGCTGCGCCTCAGCGACCCGTCCGGTCCGATCACGAACGCGGTGCAGTGATGACGCGCGTCGTGGTCGACCGCACGCACCTCGGCGATGAACTCGCGCGCCGACGGCTCGTCCTCGACCCGGCGCACCCGAGCCAGGAACCGGGATCGGAGCACGACGATCTCGGCCTCGGCGGTGTCGCCCACCGACCGATCGATCGTGCGGTAACTCACGTCACTTCTTGCGCAGTTCCAGGAAGATCGACGGACCGAAGTCGCTCTTGGCCAGCGGCACCTGCAGCAACCACTCGACGGCGACCAGGACCTTCGTCGGCACGAAGCGCTTGAGCGTCTGACTGCGCAGGTTCGAGACCGAGAGCTTGCGCTGCAGCTCCAGCCCCGCGTCGGCCAGCTGGCGGACGACCGTGTCGATGTTGTGGTTGACGAACGCGATCGCGTCCGGCTGGTCGGCCGGCGCGGTCCGGATGCTCACCGGCTCGGTCGGCATCGGCTCGCCGGCCTTCTTCAGGGCGCGGCGGTTCTTGAAGTGACCGTAGTTGGCGACCTCGATGATCGCGACGCCACCGCGCTTGAGCACGCGGGCGATCTCGGCGAACTCAGCGGACGGCTCGGGGATGTGGTGCATGACGCGCACCATCGTCAGCAGGTCGAGCTCACCGTCGGCGAACTTCAGGTCGTCGGCCTGCTGCCGCGAGCGAATGACGTCGGTGCCGGCGAGGAACTTCTCGGCCGCCTCCAGCTGGGTCTTGCTCGGCTCGGCCAGGGTGACCTCGTCGGCATACTCGCGCAGCAGCTTCGCCAGGCGGCCGAAGCCGCCGCCCACGTCGGCGGCCTTGCTGAATCGGCGACCCTTGAGCAGCCGTCGAATCGCCACGCGCTCGGCGGCGTTCTCGTAGTCGCGGTTGTTCCAGTACTTGGTGTAGTCGTAACCGCGGTCGTACTGATCGGCGACCTTCTTGCCGGGCTGGTGCTCGCTCACCGGGCAACCCTAACAACGCCGGGCACGAGAGCCCGAATGCCGCGCCTCAGGCGTCGAAGGTGCGCGGACCGAACTCAGGCTGGGTGCGCGCCATCCCCGCCTTGCGGGCGATCGCCGTGTTGGGCGACTTGAACATCGCGCGCTGGTACTTGCGCTCGAGCGCGAAGGCACGGCGAGGCTTGGCCAGGCGGGTCTCGTGCAGCAGTCGCTTCGACGCGGCGACCGAGTCGGGCGAGCGCGCCATGAGCTGGTCGACGAGCTCCTGGGCGGGCTTCATCGGATCCTCGGCGACACCCGAGGCGAGCCCGTACTCGACGGCCTTCTCCCCGGAGAAGACCTCGCCGGTCATCACCAGACGCTTGGCCAGATCGGCGCCGACGAGCTCGGCCAGCGGAACGGTCCCGCTCATGTCCGGCACCAGGCCCCACTTCGCCTCGAGAATGGACCACTGGCAGTCCGGCGTGGTGAACCGGAAGTCGGCCGCGAGCGCGAGCTGGATGCCACCGCCGAAGACGTGGCCGCGCGTGACGGCGATGACCGGGACGGGAAGCTCTCGCCACGTCCACAGCGCCTGCTGGAAGCGGTTGGTGCCCTTGAACACGTTCGGCAGGAAGTAGCGGGTGACCTTCTTCTTGTCGGTCATCACCGAGCCGAAGTCGAGTCCCGCGCAGAAGGACTTGCCCCGTCCCTCCATCAGCACGACGCGGACGTTCGGATCGGCGGCGATGCGGTCCGCGGACTCCAGCAGACCGTCGAGCAGGTCGAACGTGATGCCGTTCAACTTGTCGGGGCGGTTGAGCCAGACGCGGGCGACGGGCCCTTCGATCTCAGTGACGACATGGGGTTCGGCCATGCGCTCAGCGTAGATCCTCGTCGAGCTCCTGCCGCAGCCGCATCACGGCGTCGGCGACCGTCGCGATCGACTCGGTGCCCTCGGGCCACGCGGGGCCACCGAGGATCAGCAGTCGGTCGTGCCCGAGCCGCCGCAACCGCTCGATGTCCTCAGGCGCCGGGTGACGCTGGGACGCCCACACGACGACGGCGGCCGGGTCGGTGGCCTGGACG
>JAJUII010000082.1 GCA_029265505.1 Aeromicrobium choanae | reverse complement strand
TGACGTGCGGACGCTCGAGGCGCTCCTGGAACCAGGACCGCTCCTCGGGCTCCTGGATGTGCATGTACTCGATCGCCATCGTGCGCACGTACGAGTCCCGCAGGATGCCCAGGATCTCGCGCAGCTTCATGAAGCGCTTGCCCGAGGCCTTGCCGAACGAGCCGACGGGGAACTCGCGGTCGAGGTCCCACAACGTCAGGCCGTGCGAGGCGATGTCGAGGTCCGGGTGGCTGCGCTGGCGGTACTCCAGCGGGTTGGTGTCGGCCATGAGGTGGCCGCGCACCCGGAATGCGTGGATCAGCTCGAGCACCCGGGCCTGACGGTTGACGTCGTCGTCGTGGTGGACCGAGATGTCCTGCGCCCAGCGGATCGGCTCGTACGGGATGCGCAGCGAGGTGAAGATCTCGTCGTAGAAGCCGTCGGCGCCGAGCAGCAGCTCGTGGACGCGACGCAGGAACTCACCGGACTGGGCGCCCTGGATGACGCGATGGTCGTAGGTCGAGGTGAGCGTCATCATCTTCGACACGGCCATCTGGGCGATGGTGTCGGGGGAGGCGCCCTGGAACTCGGCGGGGTACTCCATCGAGCCGACGCCGACGATGAGGCCCTGGCCGGCCATCAGACGCGGCACGGAGTGGTTCGTGCCGATGCCGCCGGGGTTGGTCAGGCTGACCGTCGTGCCCTGGAAGTCGGAGACCTCCAGCTTGCCGTCCCGCGCCTTGCGGACGATCGTCTCGTAGGCGCGCCAGAACTGGGCGAAGTCCATCGTCTCGGCGGCCTTGATGTTCGGCACCATGAGCTGGCGCGAGCCGTCGGACTTCTGGACGTCGATCGCCAGGCCGAAGTTGACGTGCTCCGGGTGGAGCTGGACCGGCTTGCCCTTCTCGTTGTACTCGAAGCCGGTGTTCATCTCCGGCATCGACTTGATCGCCTGGACGACCGCGTACCCGATCAGGTGGGTGAAGGAGACCTTGCCGCCACGGGCGCGAGCGAGGTGGTTGTTGATGACGATGCGCTGGTCGAACAGCAGCTTCACCGGCACCGAGCGCACGCTCGTCGCGGTCGGCACGGCCAGGCTCGCGTCCATGTTGGTCGCCGTCCGAGCGGCGGCGCCGCGCAGCACGACCCTCTCGACCTCGCCGGGATCGGTCGGCGGCTCGGCCGGCGGCGGCGGGGTCTTCGGGATGGGGGTCGACGACGGCTTCACCGCGACGGGCTTGGGCGCCGTGCGGGGCTGAGTGGCCCCGGACTTCGGTGAGGCCGGGGCGGTCGCCGGTGCCGGAGGATTCTTCTCCTCGGCGGCACGCTCGGCCGGAGTCTTCTCCGGCGTCGCAGGGGCGCCGCTGCCGTTCGCCGCGGGCTTCGCGCCGTTTCCGTAACCCCCCTTCCTGAAGAAGTCAGCCCATGCCGCGTCGACCGACGAGGGGTCGGCGGAGAACTGGTTGTACATCTCTTCGACGAGCCATTCGTTGGCGCCGAAATCGGGGTGGGACGCGTCGGTCGCCGACGCGCGGGGGGAGGACTCGGCCACGGCCTGAATCGCCTCTTCCGGGAAAGTGCTCGCGGTATTTCGCGCACGGATGGTGGACTCTAGTAACAGAGACTAACGTGCTGATCCAGTCGTTCGCAGGCAGGTCGAGCAACCCGATCGACGAGTCGTGCGGTCTGGTCGTCGAACGGTTCGAAGCGACTGATCGGTAACCACGTCAGGCGGTCTCGAGCGTCGCGTCGAGAGTGATCTCGTCGACGCCGCCGAGGGCCTTGCTGACCGGGCAGCCCTCCTTCGCCTGCTGGGCGATCTGCTGGAACTTCGCCTCGTCGACGTTCTCCACCTCGGCGCGGACGGTCAGCGCGATGCGGCCGATCTTGAAGCCACCGTCCGGATCGGGCCCGAGCGACACGTCCGCCCGGGTCTCGATCGCGATCGGCGTGGCGCCGGCCTGACCGAGCAGGGCCGCGAACTGCATCGTGTAGCACGACGAGTGGGCCGCGGCGATGAGCTCCTCGGGGTTGGTGGCGCCCCCGCCGTCGTCGGAGGATCGCTTCGGGAACGACATCTCGAAGGTCCCGAGCTGGGACGAGGTCAGCTCGACCTGACCGGACCCGTCCTCGAATCCTCCGTCCCAGGCGGTGCGTGCGGTGCGAGTGGGCATGGGTCCTCCTCCGAGTCGATGGGTCGTTCCGGGTCGCTCTCGACGCTACGTCGGGTCGCGAGGGGGCGCCACCCGGACGTCGGCGCCGGCGATCGCTCCGAGTCCGGCGCGATCGTGGACACGGCGGCGCGTGCCTCCTAGGTTCGTGGCGTGGAGGTCACCGAAGTCGCCTCGGGCGTCTGGTTCGCGCACACCGAGGTCGTGAACTGGGTCGTGCTGGTCGAGGACGGGCGGGTCGCCCTCGTGGATTGCGGCTATCCGGGTCAGGCGCCGCTCGTCGACGAGTCGGTCCGCAGGTCGGGAGCCGACCCGGAGCGGATCGAGGCGCTGCTGCTCACCCACAGTCACGTCGACCACACCGGGTCGATGCCGCGACTGGCGGCGTTGGGAGCGAGGGTGCTCGCCGGAGCCGCCGAGCTGCCGATGCTGCGCGGCGAGCGGGTCGAGAGCGCCACGGCGCTGGACGTCGCGCTTCGGGCGTGGCGGCCGCGCGTGCTCGCGTGGGGACTGCGGGTCGCCAGGCTGGGCGGGACGCAGCATCCGCGGGTCGACGACCCTGTGCCCGTGGCGCCCGGCGAGCCGCTGGACGTGCCGCACGCGCCCGTGCCGGTGCCGCTGCCGGGACACACGTCGGGCCACACGGCCTACCACCTGCCCGACGCCGGGGTGGTGATCACCGGGGACGCGCTGGTGACCGGTCACAGCATCAGTCCGGTCTCCGGCCCGCAGGCGATCGACGCGTTCTTCCACCACGACACGCGACGGCTGCGCGCGACGCTGCCGCGCCTCGCCGAGCTCGACGCCGACCTCGTGCTGCCCGGTCACGGGCCCGCGCTGTCGATGCCGATCGCGCAGGCGGTGGCCGAGGCGCTGGCGCGGTGAGGGGCACGGAGTGAAGCAGATCGACGAGTACGTCGTGCGGACCCTGCCGGGACTGCAGCCCGGTCCGCCGGTCGAGGCCGACGCCGACCTGCTGCGGGCGCTCTTCGCCGCCCAGGTCCAGAGCCGCCACCTGGACCTCGCCGCGCGCGAGCTGCAGTCCCGCGGTCACGGCCACTACACGATCGGCTCGGCCGGTCACGAGAGTGACGCCGCGCTCGGCCTGCTGTCGCGCGTCACTGATCCGGCGCTGCTGCACTACCGGTCCGGGGGGCTCTACGCGGCCCGTGCGGCTCGCGCCGGGCGGACCGATGCGATCCGCGCGATCCTGCTGAGTCTGGTGAGCGCCCGCCGGGATCCGATGTCGGGCGGGCGGCACAAGGTGTTCGGTCATCCGGCGCTCCACATCATCCCGCAGACCTCGACGATCGCCTCCCACCTTCCCCGGGCGGTGGGTCTGGGGACGGCCCTGGGGATCGCCCGTGCACTCGGTCGCCCCACGCCGTGGCCCGAGGACGCTGTCGTGCTGTGCAGCCTGGGCGACGCCTCGGTCAACCACTCCACCGCCGTCGGCGCGTTGAACGCCGCCGCCTACCTGGTCCACCGTGGGCTGGACTGTCCGGTCCTGTTCGTGGTCGAGGACAACCGCTGGGGCATCAGCACCGCCTCCCCTCCCGGATGGCCCGACGCGATGCTGCGGGCGCTGCCCGGTCTGCCGTACCGGGTGGCGGACGGGGACGACCCGATCGGCCTGCTCGAGCAGACCGCGGCGGCACTGGACGAGGTGCGAGCCTCCCGACGCCCGGGGATCATGCACCTGCACACGGTCCGGCTCGGCGGCCACGCGGGCTCTGACGTGGAGATGGCCTACCGCAGCCGGCGCTCCATCGAGGCCGACCTCGCTCGCGATCCGCTCGTCGCGACGGCTCGTGCCCTCGTGTCGGCGGGAGCGATGACCGGGGCGGAGACGCTCGCCGTCTACGAGCAGGTCCGCGCGGCGGTCGCGGAGGAGATGGACTCGGTCGTCGGCGAGCCCCGACTCACCACCCGCGAGGCGGTCGTCGAGCCGTTGACGATCCCGCCGCTCGACGCGGTCGCCCCGCAGGTCGACGACGGGCCGCGTCGCACCCTGGCCCAGGCGATCAACGCGACGCTGGCCGAGTTGCTCGACGAGCACGGCGACGTCCTGGTGTTCGGCGAGGACGTGGGGGTCAAGGGTGGCGTCTACGGGGTGACTCGGGGATTGCGCAAGCGGTTCGGCGGGCGTCGAGTCTTCGACACCCTGCTGGACGAGCAGACGGTGCTCGGCACGGCGCTCGGCGCCGCGCTCGCCGGGTTCCTGCCGATCCCGGAGATCCAATACCTGGCCTACCTGCACAACGCCGAGGACCAGCTGCGTGGCGAGGCGGCCTCGCTGGCGTTCTTCTCGGCGGGTCGGTACCGCAACGGGATGGTCGTGCGGATCGCCGGACTGGCGTACCAGCGCGGCTTCGGCGGTCACTTCCACAACGACAACTCCGTGGCGGTGTTGCGCGACGTCCCCGGACTCGTGGTCGCCGTGCCGAGTCACCCGGCCGACGCGCCGGGCCTGCTACGCGCCTGTGTCGAGCTGGCCCGTCGGGGTCGGGTCTGCGTGTTCCTCGAGCCGATCGCCCGCTACCACACCCGCGATCTGCTGCAGGACGGCGACGGAGGGTGGACCGCCCCGCCGGAGACGTCCGCGGTGATCCCGGTCGGGGAGCCGGCCGTCCACGGCTCGGGACGCGACGCGGTGCTGGTGACGTTCGGGAACGGGACCTTCATGAGCCTGCGCGCCGCGGCTCGGCTGCGCGAGCGCGGGATCGAGGTGACCGTGGTGGACCTGCGCTGGGTGGTCCCGTTGGCCGAGTCGCGGATCGCCGAGGTGTGCGCCGGGTACGACCGGGTGCTCGTCGTGGACGAGACCCGGCACAGCGCCGGGGTCGGCGAGGGCGTGGTCGCCGCCCTGGTGAGCGCGGGACACGACGGCCGCATCGCCCGGGTGGCCGGTGCGGACTCCTACATCCCCCTCGGGCCCGCCTCCGCGACGGTGCTCCTGAGCGAGGACGAGATCGTCCGGGCCGTCGTCGATCTCGTCGGTGACCGACCTCCGCCGCCCGGTCAGTCCGGCAGATCGATGTCCTTGAACCAGGACTCGGTGACGTAGTCGGTCTCCCAGCCCAACGAGCGGTACAGCTCGTCGGCCTTGGTGGGGGAGTCGGCGTCGACCTCCAGGGCGACCCGGTCACGGCCTCGCTCGGCGGCGTCGGCGATCACGGTGGCCAGCAGGGACTTCGCGACGCCGCGCCCGCGCGCGACTCGGTCGACGCCGATGTACTCCACGTACGTGCCCTCCACGCCGCGTTCACCCGCCGCGATCACCGAGCACACGATCGCGCCGGCGGGGGTGGGTCCGGCCCCGGTCTCGACCTGGGCCAGCCACCAGTGGTCCCAGCGGTGGCCGGGATCCTCGCGCAGCCGCTGGACGAACTCCGGGAAGCTCTCCCGGTAGGAGTTGAAGTGGTCCTCGAAGGACCGCTCGAGCATCTCGTGCACGATCTGCAGGTCCGCCGCGTGCGGCATCCCGTTCTCGTGTCGGCGGACCGGACACACGGTGACGCCCTCGCGGGGGCCCAGCGCGGCGTCCTCGGGAGTCACCGGCCGTTCCATGTGCAGCCACGTGCGGCGTCGCTCGTAGCCCGCCCGGGTCAGCCAGCGCGCTTGGCGGGTGTCGCCGGCGAAGGGACTCTCGTCGAGTCGGGTGCGTCGGACCCCGCGGAGGCGGGCCATCGAGATCGCCGCGGCCTCGGCCCAGCGGTAGAAGGCCTCGGCGATCTCGTCGATCTCGGGGACCTCGCGGTCGAAGTACCCCCACACCAAGGCTCGGCCGGCGGCGCGGTCGTGCACCGTGATCCACGCCCGCGGCACGTCGTCCTCGCCCACGGCGACGAGCTGGCGGCGCGTCCAGGACGCCTGTCCGGCGACCTCGGACTCGATGCCGGCCGGATCGACGTGCGCCTCGCCGGTGCCCTGGAGCTCGTCGAGGCGTCTGAGAGCCACCAGCGCCTCGATGTCCTTGAAGTCGGGCACCCGCGCACGCCACGGATGAGGCAGCGTCGGCAGGTCGTTCGTCGTGTCTCGCGTGGTCTGGGGCATCGGACCCATTGTGGTGGACGGGCGGTCCGGTGCGCGCGGCGGCGGTGTCGACACCTCGGCGGTGCCCGAGCTCCGGCAGGGGTCGAGCCGCGTCGGCGCGCCCGGATCGGACGGGTCAGACCGTGTCCGCCAGCTGCGCCGGATGGTCCGCGGCGAGGCGCTCCTCATGACCGTGTACGGCGCCCTGTTCGGCATGGCGCTGGGCCTGGCCCTCGGTGGCGCCGCCGCGGTGGTCCTCTTCGAGGAGATGGACGTCGAGGTGACCGTTCCGGTGGCCCGCTTCGCGATCGTCGGCCTGGTCGCCGCGGTGGCCGTGCTGGTCGCCGCCGTCCTCCCCCGCTCGCCGGGCCGCGCGGATGAACGTCCTCGAGGCGGTCGGCTCGGTCTGACGAGGCCGGCCTCCACCCGGAGGCGCCGAGAGCCGGACCAGGCACCTGGTCCGGCTCTCGGCGATGCGGCGCACCGGCACCTCGACGCCGCCCTGGAGGCCGTCGATGTCGTGCGCGGTACCTGCCTTGAAGCAGTGCAGACGGGGTGTCATCACCCGTGGCGCCCCCGGCAGGATTCGAACCTGCGCTCCCGCCTCCGGAGGGCGGTGCTCTATCCCCTGAGCTACGGGGGCCACTGCGACGTGTGGACGTCGCGCCCACCAACGGTAGCGCACCGGTAGCGTGGACCTCGTGCCCCCCACCGTGCTGGTCGTCGACGACACGGCGTCGATCCGGTTTCTCATCCGGACCAACCTCGAGTTGGCCGGCTTCGACGTGATCGAGGCCGAGGATGGTCAGGACTGCCTCGACGTGCTCGAGAGTCTCGGGGCGCTGCCGGACGTCATCACGATGGACATGATGATGCCGCGGATGGACGGCGTCACGGCGGTCGAGCGGCTGCGCGCGGACGATCGCTACGCCTCGATCCGCGTCGTGATGGTCTCCACCCAGGGCCAGCAGATCGACCTCAATCGGGCGGCCGCGGCCGGGGTCGACGACTACGTGATCAAGCCCTTCGACCCGGACCGCCTCGTCGCCGCCGTCCGTCGGGTCCTGCAATCGGAAGGCTGAGCGTACGCCGATAGGCTGGGACGGTGACTCCCGAACAGCTCTCCGAGGCCATCGTCGCGGCATTGCGCTCCCTCGTGGACGCCGGCCGTGTCCAGCTCTCCGACCCGGTTCCGACCGAGGTCCGCGTCGAGCGACCGAAGGTCAAGGAGCACGGCGACTACGCCACCAACATCGCGCTTCAGCTGGGCAAGAAGGCCCAGATGAACCCGCGGGAGTTCGCCGAGCTGCTCGCCGCCGAGCTCGCCTCCGCCGACGGGATCGCCGCGGCCGAGGTCGCCGGCCCGGGATTCCTCAACGTCCGCGTCGCAGCCGGCGCCCAGGGGGAGGTGGCGCGCCGGGTCCTGGAGGCCGGTCCCGACTACGGGCGCAACGACCAGTACGCCGGGGAGCGGATCAACCTCGAGTTCGTCAGCGCCAACCCGACCGGTCCGATCCACATCGGCGGGGTCCGCTGGGCCGCGGTCGGCGACTCGCTCGGCCGCCTGCTGAGCTTCAGCGGCGCCGACGTCACGCGCGAGTACTACTTCAACGACCACGGCGCCCAGATCGACCGGTTCGCTCGCTCGCTGCTGGCGTCGGCCCGCGGTCAGGAGGCGCCCGAGGACGGCTACGGCGGCCAGTACATCCACGACATCGCCGCCCAGATCGTGGCGCGCCATCCCGATGCGGCCGACCGCCCCGACGACGAGGCCCTCGAGCTGTTCCGCTCCGAGGGCGTGGAGCTGATGTTCGCCGAGATCAAGGCGAGCCTGCACGACTTCGGCGTCGACTTCGACGTGTACTTCCACGAGAACCACCTGCACGAGTCGGGCGCCGTCGACCGCGCGATCGCGCGACTGACCGAGCTGGGCAAGATGTACGAGTCCGACGGCGCGCTGTGGCTGCGCACGTCCGAGTACGGCGACGACAAGGACCGCGTCGTCATCAAGTCCGACGGCCAGCCGGCCTACATCTCCGGCGACCTGGCCTACTACCTCGACAAGCGCGAGCGCGGGTTCGACCGGGCGATCATCATGCTCGGCGCGGACCACCACGGCTACGTCTCGCGGATGATGGCGATGTGCGCGGCCTTCGGTGACGAGCCGGGCGTCAACCTCGAGATCCTCATCGGGCAGATGGTCAACCTGCTGCGCGACGGTCAGCCCGTGCGCATGAGCAAGCGCGCCGGCACGGTGATCACCCTGGAGGACCTCGTCGACGCGATCGGCGTCGACGCCGCCCGCTACGCGCTGGCCCGCTACTCGACCGACTCGACGATCGACCTCGATCTGGACCTGTGGGCCTCGGCGAGCAACGACAACCCGGTCTACTACGTCCAGTACGCCCACGCACGGCTCTCGTCGATCCTGCGCAACGCGGCCGATCTGGGACTCTCGGCCGACCTGGCCGCGTTCGATCCGGCGCTGCTGGTCGAGGAGCGAGCCGGTGATCTGCTGCGGGCCCTGGCCGAGTTCCCGCGGGTGGTGGCCCGGGCGGCCGAGCTGCGCGAGCCCCACCGGGTCGCGCGCTACCTGGAGGACACCGCCTCGACGTTCCACAAGTTCTACGACGTCTGCCGGGTCCTGCCGCAGGGCGACGAGGAGCCCACCGACACCCATCGGGCGCGACTGGTGCTCGTCGCCGCGACCCGCCAGGTGTTCGCCACCGGCCTCGGACTGCTGGGCGTCTCGGCGCCGGAACGGATGTGACGATGCGATCGCACGAGGCCGGAGCCCTCCACGGTCAGGCCGGGACGCGCGGGCCGCAGTGGCTGCGCGAGCCTGACGACGTGAACGCGCTCGTGCCCCATCTGTGGGCCGACAACGTCAGCAAGGTCGACGGCGTGCTCACCGTCGCCGGCGAGGACGTGCTCGATCTGGCGCGCGAGTTCGGGACCCCGCTGTACGTCGTGGACGAGGACGACTTCCGGCGCCGGGCGCGCGCCTTCCGCGACGGGTTCGGCGGCGTCGAGGTCTACTACGCCGGCAAGGCGTTCCTGTGCGTCGCCGTGGCGCGATGGATCGCCGAGGAGGGCCTGAACCTCGACGTGTGCACCGGCGGCGAGCTCGCCGTCGCGCTGCGGGCCGGTTTCCCCACCGAGCGCATCGGTCTGCACGGCAACAACAAGTCGGTCCCCGAGCTGCGACGCGCCCTGGAGGTCGGTGTCGGCCGGATCATCATCGACTCGTTCGAGGAGATCGATCGGCTGGCCGCGCTGAGCGCCGAGCTCGGCGCGTCGGCGCCGGTCATGGTGCGTGTCACGGCCGGTGTCGAGGCGCACACACACGAGTACATCTCGACGTCGCACGAGGACCAGAAGTTCGGGTTCTCGATCGCCGACGGCTCCGCCTTGGAGGCCGTGCGCCGGGTGGTCGCGGCCGACGGTCTCGAGCTGGTGGGTCTGCACTCGCACATCGGCTCGCAGATCTTCGTCACCGACGGCTTCGAGGTGGCGGCGCGGCGCGTGCTGCGGCTGCACGCCCAGATCGCGCGCGAGCTGGGCGTGACGGCGCCGGAGCTCGACCTCGGCGGCGGCTTCGGCATCGCCTACACGACCCAGGACGATCCGCGCGCACCGGAGGACCTCGGCCGCGAGATCATCAAGATCGTCGCCGACGAGTGCGCCGTGCTGGGCGTCGCGGTGCCCCGCCTGTCGATCGAGCCGGGCCGCGCGAGCGCCGGACCCTCGCCGGTCACGCTGTACGCGGTCGGCACGGTCAAGAGAGTGGCGCTCGACGGGGGAGG
>JAJUII010000155.1 GCA_029265505.1 Aeromicrobium choanae | reverse complement strand
GGGTGAACACTGGCGTCGCGGCCGCGCGCGCCCCGGTCTGCTGCCCGACGTCATGCGGATCGACTAGTTGTAGTTCCCCGTGAGGTTGTGAACGCGGTCCGCGGGTGTGAGGCCGCCGATTCCGGTGTGGGGTCGGTGGTGATTGTAGTGGTGGAGCCAGTCGGCGTAGGTGGCTGCGCGAGCGGCGTCGGAGTAGTAGACCTCGGCGTAGGCCCACTCGGCGGCGAGGGTCCGGTTGAACCGTTCGACTCTGACGTTGGTCTGGGGCCGGTAGGGCCGGGTCCGGCGGTGCTTGACACCGTCGCCGAGCGCGGCGGCGAATGCGTGGGAGCGGTAGCAGGCGCCGTTGTCGGTCATCACGGCCTTGATCTCGAATCCGGCGTCGGCGAAGAACGCGCGAGCACGTTTCCAGAGCGCCGCGGCGGTCTCCTTGCGCTCGTCTGGCAGCTGTTCGGAGTAGGCCAGGCGTGAGTAGGAATCGACGGCGTGGTGCAGGTAGGTGTAGCCGAGTCCCTGATTCTTGTTGTGCCGGTTGCCGATGGTGCGACCGAGCATCCGGTGACCGCCACGGTGATCCGATCTTCTGGGGCTGAGTCCGACGCGACCGGAGGATGGATTGCCCCTGGTACCAGTTCGGCCACGCTGATATCATTCGTGATATCAACACGAGGAGGTGCTCGCCATGGCGTCCATCGTCGTCAGAGGACTCGATGATTCGGTGAAGCAGCGGCTCGCCGCGCAGGCCGAGGAGCACGGTCGGTCGATGGAGGCCGAGGTGCGTGACATCCTCACGCGTGCGGCATCGCGCCCGCATGTCGGTCTCGCCCTCCTGGAGGCCGCTCGTGCAGTCGGGGGCGTTGAGGATCTTGCGCTCCCTGACCGCGCTGATGCGGCTCGCGCGGTGGACTTCGGATGATCGTGCTGGACACGAACGTCATCTCGGAGATCTTCCGTCCACAGCCTGAGCCACGCGTGCTCGCGTGGCTCGAGTCGCTCACCGACGACGTCGCCATCACCTCGATCACGCTGGCGGAGCTGCTCGCCGGAGTCCACAGGCTCCCGGAAGGTCGACGCAAGACGGATCTCGCGGCAGCGATCCATGCCGCGATCCAGCCGTACCGGGACACGCGTTCACTTCTTGCCTTCGACGAGGACGCTGCTGCTGAGTACGCCGAGGTGTTCGTCCTGCGCGAGAGCGCCGGGCTGCCGATCAGCATGGCCGATGCCCAGATTGCCGCGATCTGCCGCGCGAACCGGGCGGTGTGCGCCACCCGGAACGTGAAGGACTTCGAGGCCACCGGTGTTGACGTCGCCAACCCTTGGCGTGAGTGAAGACTCGGCCCGAGCGGTCGACTCAGGACGCCCTGCGGTCCGCAAACAGTCCGCAAGAAGTTCATTTCCGGTCGACTTTCGCCCCTTGTTCCCAACGATGTTCGATGTCCGACTCTGGCTGGAATGCCAGTCTTTTTAGCCGATAGTCAACCACGTCAAGCAAGTATCGAAAACACGGATCTTTGTTCCGCTTCAACGTCTGAATCAGCGCGTTCGCGCAGGTCAGGGCGGGAGGGCTCTCTCGCCCGCCACTCGTCGTGACGCCACGCTTTCCGCCTCGAGGCCGGAGGGGGAAACGATCTTGTGTCCGCCAAGCCCATATATGAGCCCGACCGGCACATAGGTCATGTGACGGATTGGACGTTCAGCCCTGCTCATCCGGGTGAGTCGTGCACCTGACCGCCGTCCTCGGGTCAGTGTCGGTGACAATCGGGGCGTGTCCCGACCCATCACCGTCCTCGTCGAAGGGGAGTCCGACCGTGCCGCACTCGCGGCGCTGGCCCCGCGCTTCGGCATCGACCTCGACACCGAGGAGCTGACCGTGTCCGTCATCGGCGGTGCCGGCAACTTCGGCCGCGCCATCGCCGAGGCGACCGAGCAGCGTCACCGCATCGGCGGGCTCTACGACGAGGCCGAGGAGCGGTTCGTCGCGCGGGCGCTCAACCGCCAGGAGGGCGAGGACCTGACGCGGCAGGGGTTCTTCGCCTGTCGCCCCGACCTCGAGCTCGAGCTGGTCCGGGCGCTCGGCGTCGCGGAGATGACGGCCCTGCTCGAGCAGCACGGCGACCTCACAACGTTCCGCAACTTCCAGGACCAGCCCGCGCACAGCGACCACGAGCCGCTCGACCAGGTGCGGCGGTTCATCGCCACCTCCGGTGCGCGCAAGGCGAAGTACGCGGCGCTGATGGCCGAGGCCGTGCCCTTCGAGTCGGTGCCCGAGCCCTTGGCCGGTCTCGTGCAGTGGCTCTGGAGCGCCTGACCCCGACCGGCGCGAGAATGATCCGACCTACTCCCCTGGAGGCCTCGTCCCATGTCTGATGCCCTGCCCGCCTGCCCCGAGTGCGGCGAGGACTACACGTACGAGTCCGGTGCCCTGCTGGTCTGCCCGATGTGCGCCCACGAGTGGTCGCCGGCCGAGGAGGAGTCCGCGGACGGGACCCGCGTCGTGAAGGACTCGGTCGGCAACGTGCTCGAGGACGGCGACACCGTCACGATCGCGAAGGACCTCAAGGTCAAGGGCGCCGGGGGCGGCGTCATCAAGGTCGGAACCAAGATCCGCGGCATCCGCCTCATCACCGACGGCGTCGGTGACCACGACATCGACGCGAAGGTGCCCGGCTTCGGCCCGATGCAGCTCAAGTCGAGCGTGGTCAAGAAGGTCCTCTGACCCCCGCGAAGGACAGGTTCTCGAAATTCGCTCCGCGCACGCGGCGCCGGCGCCACAGTTGTGCTGTGACCGTGAGGAGGAAACCGAGGGCCCGCATGCCTCGCAGCGCCGTGACGGCGCTCGCCGCCGTCCTGGTGATCGTTCCCGCCGCCGCCGTGGGAGCGGCGAAGGCCGACCCCGAGGTCACGCTGACGCCGCCCGCCGGTCACCAGCCCGAGTCGACGGAGTTCCCCGAGCCGTCGGACGCGACCGCGACTCCGAAGTCAGAGAGCACCCCGGACCCCGACCGTCGGCGCGGCGGGCGCTCCGAGAGCCGTCCCGACCCAGGGCCGAGGGCCCACCACTGGCGCTGGTGCGAGGAGGGCGAGCAGCCTGAGCCCCGAACCCCCGACGCCCAGCGGCGCCTGCCGTGGACGCAGCGCGCCCCGCACGCCCGCCCCGACCGAGGCCGACCCGGAGCCACGCCCTCGACCACGCCTCGACCCGAGTCGTGGAAGAAGGTTCGGCCCGCGCCGGACGGACCGGGCGCCACGACGGAGCGTCCCCAGTCCGACACCCCGCGTGCGAGAACGTGGCCGACCTGCTGGCCGAAGCCCGATCCCGAGCGGCTCGACGAGTTGCGCGAGCGGTGGATGGACTGGCGTCGCACGTGGGAGCAGCTGCGCCGGCAGCGCGCCGAGACGATGACCGACGAGCAGCGCCAGGAGCTGCGCGAGACGTGGGACCGATGGCGCCGGCAGTGGAAGGACGCCGACCGCGGCCCCGGTGACCGACGCCTGCGGGACGGAGACGTGCGGCCCGAGCGCAGCGGCGCGCGCGAGCGAGCCTGACGACCCCCGGGGCGCGACGGTCGGACGCCACAGTGCGCACGGTGTCGGCGACCGTCGCCTACGGTGGGGTGACATGAGCGAAGAGCTGCTCGGACGACTCGTCCTCGGCGTCACCATGCTCGTGACCGGCGGCCTCCTGTGGTGGATGGCCGGCGCCGCGGCGGACGGACGTCTGCGCCGGAACAACCTCGCCGGCGTCCGACTCCCGAGCACGCTGGCCAGCGACGAGGCATGGCTCGCCGGGCATCGCCGCGCCAAGCGGCCCACCCGAATCGCCGCGGTCTGCAGCCTGCTGGCCGCCGTGGTCTGCGCGCTGCCCGTCCCCGAGCCGGTGGTCTACGTGACGGTGCTGGGCGCCGCGGTGCCGATCCTCGGGTTCGTGATCTACGGGGCGGTCGTCGCGAGCCGCGCCGCGCGCGAGGTGCCACAGGACTGACTCAGGCCGAGCGCGGCGCGTACATGATGACCGCCACGCCGACCAGGCAGACGCCTGCGCCGACGAGGTCCCAGCGGTCGGGTCGGAATCCGTCCATCAGCATCCCCCAGGCCAGCGACCCGGCGACGAACACGCCGCCGTACGCGGCGAGGATCCGCCCGAAGTGCGCGTCAGGCTGAAGCGTCGCCACGAAGCCGTACAGACCCAGGGCGACCACGCCCAAGCCCATCCACATGACGCCGCGGTGCTCGCGCACGCCCTGCCAGATCAGCCACGCTCCACCGATCTCGGCGACGGCGGCGACGGCGAACAGGGCGATCGAGCGCAGGATGTCCATGACGCCGATCATGCCGTGCGACGCTGGACGGGTGACTGACGAGCCCGAGACCGCCGAGGCGCTCATGCGCTCGCGATTCGACGCGTTCCGCCGTGGCGACGTCGCCTGGTTGCTGCGGACCTGGCACCCCGCGACCCGGCCGACCGACCTCGACCTGTCGGACGGTCCACGCTGGCGCGGACTGCAGATCCTCGACACCGTCGCCGGCGGCCCCGACGACGACACCGGCGTCGTCGAGTTCCGGGCCTCGTACCTCGCCGACGGCGAGCTGGGCATCCTGCAGGAGCGGTCGCGATTCGTCCGCGAGGAGGGCCGCTGGTACTACGTGGACGGCGACATCCGGTGAGCCCCGAGAGCGCCCACTAGGCTCGAGTCAGTGTGAGGGTGAGGCTCGCCGCTACTCGCGGCTGGTTGGATCCTGATCACCCGGTGTTTGGCTCATAGGCTCGGTGCCGCCTTCGGGTTGGCGTCCATGGGTTTTGCCGACGCCGGGTGTGACGGACCGGCCGGCGTGACTTGATAGGAGCGTGGCACCGCCCCCACTGAGATGTGTCCGCCGACCGGCCCAACCATCCAGTCACTTGATCAAGGTGAAGGAGGCAGCCTCCATGGTTGTTGTTGGTGCCGATGTGCACAAGCGGACGCATACGTTCGTCGCGGTCGATGAGGTCGGCCGCCAGGTCGGGTCGAAGACCGTCGCTGCGACCACTGCCGGGCATCACCAGGCGGTCGCGTGGGCGCGGGAGCGGTTCGGTGTCGAGGTGTTGTGGGCGATCGAGGACTGCAGGCACCTCTCAGCCCGTCTTGAGCGAGACCTGCTGACCAGCGGCCAGTCGGTGGTGCGGGTGCCGCCGAGGATGATGGCCGAGCAGCGCCGCGTCGCCCGCACGCGTGGGAAGTCCGACCCGATCGACGCGCTCGCGGTCGCCCGTGCTGCTCAACGCGAGCCCGACCTTCCGGTCGCCTCCCACGACGAGACATCGCGGGAACTGAAGCTCCTGGTCGATCGGCGTGATGACCTGGTCAAGCACCGCACCGCCACGATCAATCGGCTGCTGTGGCGTGTCCACGAGCTCGACCCGGCCATCGCCCCGCCGGAGCGGTCGCTGGCTCTCGCGAAGCACCAGCAGGCGCTCGCTGCCGCCTTGGAGGGGTTCGACGGGGTCGTTGCCGAACTGGCCCGCGATGAGCTCGCCGACGTCATCGGCCTCACCACGCGGATCAACGACCTCGAGCGGCGCATCACCCTCCGGGTCCGCGATGTCGCACCCACGCTACTGGCGATGCCGGGCTGCGGGCCGCTGACCGCGGCCAAGATCGTCGGTGAGACCGCCGGGGTCGCCCGGTTCAAGTCCGAGGCCGCGTTCGCCCGTCACGCCGGGATCGCCCCGATCCCGGTCTGGTCCGGCAACACCGCCGGCCGGGTTCGGCTCACACGCTCGGGCAACCGACAGCTCAACGCCGCGATCCATCGGATCGCGATCACCCAGGCCCGGCTCGACGGACTCGGCAAGACCTACTACACCAAGAAGAAGGCCGAGGGCATGTCCACCCCCGAAGCCCTGCGCTGCCTCAAACGACGCCTCGCCCGCATCGTCTTCAACCACCTGACCACCGACCAGGCAGCGGCCGCGACTGGACTCG
>JAJUII010000137.1 GCA_029265505.1 Aeromicrobium choanae | reverse complement strand
GGGGCAGGCCCGTCCCAATGGAAGGAGGTGCCCCTCTTGTCGATCGAGCGCATCGCCTTCTGCAGGGCCTCGGTGAAGTTCCGGCCCAGCGCCATCGCCTCGCCCACGGACTTCATGGTGGTGGTCAGCGTGGGGTCGGCTGCGGGGAACTTCTCGAACGCGAACCGCGGGACCTTGACCACGACGTAGTCCAGGGTCGGCTCGAAGCTCGCCGGGGTGGAGCCGGTGATGTCGTTGGGGATCTCGTCGAGGGTGTAGCCGACCGCCAGGCGCGCCGCGATCTTGGCGATCGGGAAGCCGGTCGCCTTGGACGCCAGCGCCGAGGAGCGCGAGACGCGCGGGTTCATCTCGATGACGACCACGCGGCCCGTCTGGGGGTGGACGGCGAACTGGACGTTGCAGCCGCCGGTGTCGACCCCGACCTCGCGGATCACGGCGATGCCGACGTCGCGCAGCTTCTGGTACTCCCGGTCGGTGAGGGTCAGCGCAGGGGCGACGGTGATCGAGTCGCCGGTGTGCACACCTACCGGGTCGACGTTCTCGATCGAGCACACGACGACGACGTTGTCGTGTTTGTCCCGCATGAGCTCGAGCTCGAACTCCTTCCAGCCGAGGATGGATTCCTCGAGGAGCACCTCGGTCACCGGCGAGTAGTGCAGGCCGGCGCCGGCGATGCGGTCGAGATCCTCGGGGGTGTAGGCCATGCCGGATCCGAGCCCGCCCATGGTGAACGACGGCCGTACCACGAGCGGGTAGCCGAGCTCGGCCGCCACCGCGTGGCACTCCTCGAGGGAGTGGACGATCGCCGACCGCGCGGATTCGGCGCCGCAGCGTTCGACGACGCCCTTGAAGGCCTCCCGGTCCTCGGCGAGATTGATGGCCTCGATGGAGGCTCCGATGAGCTCGACGCCGTACTCGGCGAGCACGCCGTTCTGCTCCAGCGAGATCGCCGTGTTCAGCGCGGTCTGCCCACCCAGGGTCGGCAGCAGCGCGTCCGGCCGTTCCTTCGCGATGATCGCGGCCACCGATTCTGGGGTGATGGGCTCGACGTAGGTGGCGTCGGCCATCTCGGGGTCCGTCATGATGGTCGCGGGGTTGGAGTTGACGAGGATGACGCGCAAGCCCTCCTCGCGGAGTACTCGGACCGCCTGGGTGCCGGAGTAGTCGAACTCGGCCGCCTGCCCGATGACGATCGGACCGGAGCCGATCACCATGACGCTGGAGATGTCTTCTCGTCTCGGCATCGGCTCAGCGGCCCTTCCTCTCGGTCATGACACGGATGAATCGGTCGAACAGGTGCTCGGCGTCGTGCGGGCCGGCGGCGGCCTCCGGGTGGTACTGCACCGAGAAGGCGGGGATGTCCAGGGCCCGCAGCCCTTCGACGACCTGGTCGTTCAGGCCCACGTGGGAGACCTCCACCCGGCCGTAGCGACCGCCGTCGAACGGGGCGACGGACGCCTCGCCGACCGGCGCGTCGACGGCGAAGCCGTGGTTGTGGGCGGTGATCTCCACCCGGCCGGTCTCCTTGTCCAGCACGGGCTGGTTGACACCGCGGTGACCGAACTCGAGCTTGTACGTGCCGTAGCCCAGAGCGCGGCCGAGCAGCTGGTTGCCGAAACAGATCCCGAAGAACGGCACCCCCTCGTCGAGCACCCCGCGCAGCAGGTCGACCTCGTGGCCCGCCGCCTCGGGGTCGCCGGGCCCGTTGGAGAAAAAGACGCCGTCGGGATGCAGCGCGAGGACGTCGGCGAGGGTGGAGTTCTGCGGCAGCACGTGCACGCGGGCCCCGCGCGCGGCGAGCTGCTCCGGCGTGCGTGACTTGATGCCGAGGTCGATGGCCACGACGGTCGCCACCGGCTCACCCGCCGGTTCGACCACGTACGCTTCGGGAGTGGAGACCTCCCGAGCGAGGTCCGCTCCGGTCATCGGCGGGGACTCGCGCACCACGTCGAGCAGCACCTCGAGGGCCTGGTCGGTCGGGTGCTCGGCGCCGGCCGGCAGCGCAGGGCCGGAGAAGATCCCGGCACGCATGACACCCCGTTCACGGAGGTGGCGGGTCAGCGCGCGGGTGTCGACGTCGCAGATGCCGACCACGCCCTGGTCGGCCAGCTCGTCCTCCAGCTCGCGGCGGGACCGCCAGTTCGAGGCTCGGCGTGCCGGGTCCCGCACGACGTACCCCGCGACCCAGATCCGGCCGGACTCCGGGTCCTCGTCGTTGACGCCGGTGTTGCCGATGTGCGGTGCCGTCATGACGACGATCTGCCGGTGGTAGGACGGGTCGGTCAGCGTCTCCTGGTAGCCGGTCATGCCGGTGGCGAAGACGATCTCACCCACCGTGCGGCCGAGGGCGGCGTACGCGCGGCCGCGCAGCACGGTGCCGTCCTCGAGGACGACCAGCGCCGGCTCGCGCTGGCCACCGCGGCGGGCCCGCGGCGCGGGTTCGGTAGCAGATTGAGCACTCATGCGGCACTCCTTTCGCCTGATCCCTGCGGTGCCTCGCTCCGGCACGTCTCGTTCCTCGCCGTACCTCCGCGGAGGCTCCTCGGAATCATGCGTTGACCTCCTCGTGCGCCACGGGGGCGCCGTCGTACACAGTGGCGCGGCCGCGCAGGAAGGTGGCGACCACGCGGCCGGGCAGCTCGGTCCCCGCGAACGGGGTGTTGCGGCTCCGGGTGACCTGGGCGGCCGGCTCCACGCGGCGCCGGGCAGCCGGGTCGACGAGGGTGAGGTTGGCCGGTTCCCCGACGGCGACGGGGCGGCCCTGCCCGCTCACCCGGCCGATGCGGGCCGGGGTGGTGGACAGCACCCGCGCCACGTCGGCCCACGTCAGCCGGCCGGTCTCGACCATCGTCGCCTGGACGACGGGTAGGGCGGTCTCCAGGCCGGTCATGCCGAACGCGCCGGCCGGCCACTCGCAGTCCTTGTCCTCGGCGGCGTGCGGGGCGTGGTCGGTGGCGACGACGTCGATCGTGCCGTCCGCGAGCCCGGCGCGGACCGCCTCGACGTCCTCGGCGGTGCGCAGCGGCGGGTTGACCTTGTAGCGGGGGTCGTAGCTGCGGGCCTGCTCGTCGGTCAGCAGCAGGTGGTGCGGTGTGACCTCGGCCGTGACGTCGATACCGCGGGCCTTCGCCCAGCGGACGATGTCCACGCTGCCGGCGGTCGAGAGGTGGCACACGTGCAGTCGCGAGCCGACATGCTCGGCGAGCAGGATGTCCCGGGCGATGATGGACTCCTCGGCGACCGCCGGCCACCCGGCCAGTCCGAGCTCGGCGGAGACGACGCCCTCGTGCATCTGCGCGCCGACCGTCAGGCGCGGTTCCTGGGCGTGCTGAGCGATGACACCGTCGAAGGACTTGACGTACTCGAGCGCCCGCCGCATGAGCACCGGGTCGTCGACGCAGTGTCCGTCGTCGGAGAAGACCCGGACCCCTGCGGCCGAGGAGGCCATGGCCCCGAGCTCGGCGAGCCGGGTGCCCTCGAGTCCCACGGAGACGGCCCCGACGGGGCGCACGTCGACGTAACCGGCGTCAATCCCCAGCCGATGGACCTGTTCGACGACGCCGGCGGTGTCCGCGACGGGCGTGGTGTTGGCCATGGCGTGCACGGCCGTGAAGCCGCCGGCCGCGGCGGCACGGCTTCCGGTGAGGACGGTCTCGGTGTCCTCACGGCCCGGCTCGCGCAGATGCGTGTGCAGATCGACCAGGCCGGGGAGGGCGAGAAGGCCGTCGGCGTCGACGGTCACCAGCTCGACGCCGTCCCGGGGGTGGGCGGTGTCCGCACCCAGCGAGGCGATGACACCGTCGCGCAGGACCAGGTCGGCCGGCTCCTCACCGAGGAGGCGGGCCCCCAGGATCAGGTAGTCGGTGCTCATGCGATTCCTTCCTCACCGGCGAGCAGCAGGTACAGGGCGGCCATCCGGACGGCGACGCCGTTGCCCACCTGTTCGACGATCGTCGAACGTGGCGAGTCGGCGGCCTCGGCGCTGATCTCCAGGCCCCGGTTCATCGGGCCCGGATGCATGACCACACACCGCTCGGGCAGGCGCGCCAGCCGCTCGCCGTCGAGGCCGTAGCGGCGGTGGTACTCGTGCGGGGACGGGAAGAACCCGCCGGCACTGGTCATCCGCTCGCGCTGGACGCGCAGCATCATCACCGCGTCCGGTACCGCCTCCGCCAGCGCCTCGTCGAGGTCATAGCGGACCTCGCAGGGCCACGGCTCGATGCCGACCGGCAGCAGCGTGGGTGGGGCGACCACGGTGACGCGGGCGCCCAGCGTGTGCAGCAGGGACACGTTCGAGCGTGCGACCCGGGAGTGCAGCACGTCCCCGACGATGACGACCGACGCGCCGTCCAGCGCGGTGTCCTCGGGCGCCGGAGTCTCGCCGTCGGCACTGAGGTGCCGGCGCAGTGTGAACGCGTCCAACAGGGCCTGGGTGGGGTGCTGGTGCGTGCCGTCGCCTGCGTTGAGGACCGGCACGTCGATCCAGCCGGAATGGGCCAGGCGGTGCGGGGCTCCCGAGTCGTGGTGCCGGATGACGACGGCGTCGATGCCCATCGCCTGCAGCGTCAGCGCGGTGTCCTTGAGGGACTCGCCCTTGGAGACCGAGGAGCCCTTGGCGGAGAAGTTGAGGACGTCGGCGCTGAGGCGTTTGGCCGCGGCTTCGAAGGAGATTCGCGTGCGCGTGGAGTCCTCGAAGAAGAGGTTGACCACGGTCCGACCGCGCAGCGTGGGCAGCTTCTTGATGGATCGGCCCTGGGTGGCGGCCATGGCCTCGGCGGTGTCGAGGATGCGCACGGCTTCGTCCCGGGTGAGCTCCGCGGTGGAGAGCAGGTGCCGCATCAGTGTGCCTCCCCTCCCGAGATGGTGACCGCGTCCGGCACGTCGTCGATCTCGGTGAGGTGGACGTCGACGCGCTCGGTCGCCGCGGTCGGCAGATTCTTGCCGACGAAGTCGGCGCGGATCGGCAGCTCGCGGTGGCCGCGGTCGACGAGGACGGCGAGCTGGACGGCCGCCGGGCGGCCGAGGTCGCCGAGCGCGTCGAGGGCTGCGCGGATGGTCCGTCCGGAGTAGAGCACGTCGTCGACGAGGACGACGATCCGGTCGTCGATCCCGGGCTCCGGCAGGTCGGTGCGCTGCAGGGTCCGGGTGGGCTGTCCGCGCAGGTCGTCGCGGTACATCGTGACGTCGAGGGAGCCGACCGGGATCTCGGCCCCGCCCTCGGTGTGGGCGAGACGTTCGCCGATGCGCCGGGCCAGCGGCACGCCGCGGGTCGGGATACCGAGCACCGTGACGCGTTCGCTGCCGTGGTTACGTTCGAGGATCTCGTGCGCGATCCGGGTGAGCGATCGCGAGATGTCCGAGGCGGTGAGTACCTCGCGGGTGGGCATGCCGGCCACAGGGGACCTCCTTCCCCGCCTCACGGGACGGGCCTTAAAGGATGTCGGTCGGGGTGATGCTACAGCCCCAGCGTGGGCTTGAGCTCCAGCAGTCGGCCGAGGATGCCGTTGACGAAGCTCGGCGAGTCGTCGGTGGACAGCTCGCCGGCGATGTGCACGGCCTCGTCGACGGCGACGGCGTCCGGGACGTCGTCGTTGTGCAGCAGCTCCCAGGCACCGAGGCGCAAGACGCAGCGGTCCACGGTGGGCATCCGCTCGAGCGTCCAACCCTGGGAGTAGGTGCTCAGGAGCTCGTCGATCTGGTCCAGATAAGCCGCCACGCCTTCGACCAGTTCGACGGCGTAGGCCGGGAAGGGCCCCTGGGCGACGGTGACGTGCTGGCGTTGGCGCAGCAGCTGGACGATCTCCTCGCCGCCGGTGAGCCCCTTCTGGTCCGCCTCGAAGAGGACGTCGAGGGCGCGGCGGCGGGCCTTGGTGCGTGCGGCCATCAGTCGTTCACGCGGCCGAGGTAGTCCCCCGACCGCGTGTCGACCTTGATCCGGGTCCCGGGCTCGAGGAACAGGGGCACCTGGACCTCGGCGCCGGTGGAGACGGTGGCCGGCTTGGTGCCCGCGGAGGACCGGTCTCCCTGCAGGCCGGGCTCGGTGTAGGTGATCTCGAGCACCACGGACGGCGGCAGCTCGACGAAGAGCACGGTGCCGTCGTGCATGGCCACGATGACGTCCTGGTTCTCCAGCATGAAGCGCGCGGCGTCACCGACGACCTCGGGCGCGATCGGGATCTGCTCGTAGGTCTCCGAGTCCATGAACACGTAGTCGGAGCCGTCGTTGTACAGGTACTGCATGTCCCGTCGGTCGACGGTGGCGGTCTCGACCTTCACGCCCGCGTTGAACGTCTTGTCGACGATCTTGCCGGAGAGGACGTTCTTGATCTTGGTACGGACGAACGCCGGCCCCTTCCCGGGCTTGACGTGCTGGAACTCGACGACAGACCAGAGCTGTCCCTCGAGGTTGAGCACCATCCCGTTCTTCAGGTCGTTCGTCGATGCCATGCGTGGGCCGTCCTTCGTCGGTGGGGGGTCTACTCGCGTGCCGGCGCAGGCGGGCCTGCGCGCAGGGCGGCGGTCAGGATATCGCGCCGAGCACGATGGCGCCGGTGACGCCGAACACGCCGGCCCACACGTAGCTGGCGAGGGTGCCGATGATGAAGCGCTCCGCCGCCGGGCTACGGCGATCCGGGTGGGACTCGCGCAACTCGGGGTAGCGTCCGAGGCCCTTGATGGCCAGGACGACGGCGACCGCCTCGGGGAAGCCGGCGAGGATGGTCCCGGTGATCGCGAGCCGTTCGAGCACACCGATCCACGTGCCGCCGCGGAGCACGCCGGGCGCCGGGTCGTCCTCCACCCGCCGCAGGATCGCGGCGACGACGGCGCTGCCGGGCAGGATCGAGAGCAGCAGGGCGCCGACCACGACGCCCGTGACGAGCAGTCCCGTCATGTCCCGCGCTTCTCCTTCCCGCC
>JAJUII010000181.1 GCA_029265505.1 Aeromicrobium choanae | reverse complement strand
GGGCAAGCCTGAACCGACTCGGCTCAGCGAGCCGCACCCGGCAGGCGTGGACCGGGCCGGGTGCGCTCGCGGTCCCGAGCCGTAGGTCCCGGAAGGAGACCCATGAGTCCTCACGTCATCCTCGAGATGCGTTCCATCACGAAGAGGTTCCCCGGCGTCGTCGCTCTCAGGGACGTCTCGTTGTCGGTCCGGCGCGGTGAGATCCACGCGATCTGTGGTGAGAACGGAGCGGGCAAGTCGACGTTGATGAAGGTGCTCTCCGGAGTGCACCAGGCAGGAACCTACGAGGGAGAGATCGTCTTCGAGGGCGAGCCCGTGAGCTTCGGATCGATCAACGACTCCGAAGCCAAGGGCATCGTCATCATCCATCAGGAGCTCGCCCTGGTACCGCACCTGTCCATCGCGGAGAACATCTTCCTCGGCAACGAGCGGGCCAACGGGGGAGTCATCGACTGGCATCGCACCAACGCCGAAGCTGCCACCCTGCTCGCCAAGGTGGGGCTCGATGAGAACCCGGTGACCCCCGTCGGTGCGCTCGGCGTCGGCAAGCAGCAGCTCGTCGAGATCGCGAAGGCGCTGTCGAAGAGGGTCAAGCTCCTCATCCTCGACGAGCCCACGGCGGCCTTGAACGACGACGACTCCGAGCACCTGCTCGACCTCCTGCGAGCGCTGAGAGGTCAGGGCATCACCTGCATCATGATCTCCCACACGCTGGGGGAGATCGCCGCCATCGCGGACACCACCACGGTGATCCGGGATGGGACGACGGTCGAGCGCCTGGACATGCGCGATCCCGGGGCGACGACCGGACGGATCATCCGCGGCATGGTCGGCCGGGAGATCGAGGACATGTACCCGCCGCGCCGATCCCGCCCGGGCGCCGAGGTCTTCCGGATCGAGGACTGGACCGTCAAGCACCCGACACAGGCGGGCCGGGTCGTCGTCGATGGGGCCACGATGCACGTCCGGGCCGGTGAGGTGGTCGGCATCGCGGGGCTGATGGGCGCCGGCCGCACGGAACTGGCCATGAGCGTCTTCGGGCGTTCCTACGGCCGCGACATCACCGGGCGGATCTTCATGCACGGTCGCCAGGTCAGCGTCCGTTCCGTCGCCGAAGCCATCGGCCACGGCATCGCCTACGTCAGCGAGGACAGGAAACGCTACGGCCTCAATCTGATCGATGACATCCGGTGCAACATCACCTCCGCTGCGCTGGGGAAGGTCGCGCCGAAGGGGTGGGTGAACGAGAACGAGGAGATCGCAGTCGCCGAGCGCTATCGCACGACCCTGAACATCAAGGCCCCGTCGGCGCTGGCGGTGGTGGAGAAGCTCTCCGGCGGCAACCAGCAGAAGGTCGTGCTCTCCAAGTGGCTCTACACCGAGCCGGACCTGCTCATCCTCGATGAACCGACGCGGGGCATCGACGTCGGGGCGAAGTTCGAGATCTACGAGATCGTCAACAAGCTCGCTGCCGACGGGAAGGCGATCCTCGTGATCTCCTCCGAGCTGCCGGAGCTGCTGGGCATCTGCGACCGGATCTATGCCCTGTCCGCCGGCCGGCTGACGGGCGTGGTCGAGGCCGAGCACGCCACGCAGGAAGGGCTCATGGAACTCATGACCAAGGAGAAAGACTGATGGCCGGCACGTCGAACCTCATCGAGCTCCTCACCCGGAACCTGCGCCAGAGCGGGATCTACATCGCCTTCGTCTTCATCGTCGCCCTCTTCACGGTGCTCACGGGAGGGGCTCTGCTCAGCCCCGGCAACGTCACCAACCTGGTGCTGCAGTACTCCTACATCCTGATCCTCGCGATCGGGATGGTGATGATCATCGTCGCGGGGCACATCGACCTCTCGGTCGGTTCGGTGGTGGCCCTGACAGGCGCCGTGGCGGCGGTGGTGACGATCCGGCACGACATGCCGTGGTGGGCCGGCGTCCTGGCGGCGCTGGTGACCGGCGCGCTCGTCGGGGTCTGGCAGGGCTTCTGGGTGGCGATCGTCGGCATCCCGGCCTTCATCGTGACCCTCGCCGGCATGCTGATCTTCCGCGGCATGACCCTGCAGGTGCTCGACTCCGTGTCGCTGTCCCCGTTTCCCGGCGAGTACCAGCAGATCGCCGGCGGGTTCCTCAACGGGCTCCTGGGCGGGCCCGGCTATGACGCTTTCACGCTGTTCATCGGTGGTTTCGCCGTCATCGGCTACGGGATCAGCTCGTGGCGAGTGCGGATGCGCAAGCTCGAGTACGCCCAGCCCGTGGAGTCGCTGCCGCTGTTCGCGCTGAAGATCGCGCTGTTCGGGGCCCTGGTGATGGCCTTCGCGTGGCGGCTGGCGAACCATCGTGGCTTGCCGATCGTCCTCATCCTGCTCGCCGCACTGGTCCTGGTCTACGGGTTCGTCACGAAGAAGACCGTCTTTGGCCGGAACATCTACGCCATGGGCGGCAACTTGGCGGCAGCGAAGCTCAGCGGCGTGAAGACCCGGCGGGTGAACTTCCTGCTCTTCGTCAACATGGGCGTGCTCGCTGCCGTCGCGGGCATCGTGTACTCGTCGCGCTCCAATGGCGCCCAGCCGGCCGCGGGGCAGATGTTCGAGCTGGATGCCATCGCGGCGGCGTTCATCGGTGGTGCCGCTGTCACCGGCGGTGTCGGCACCGTCCTGGGGGCGATCGTCGGCGGGCTGATCATGGCGGTGATGAGCAACGGCATGCAGATCATGGGGATCGAGCAGTCGACCCAGTCCGTGGTGCGCGGCGTCGTCCTCGTCCTGGCCGTGGCGTTCGACGTGTGGAACAAGAAGCGCGCGCAGGGGGAGCGCTGACGTTCGATGCCAGCGCACTGCTGCCGCGGTCCCCTACGGGGGCGCATGCCCGGAAGGCCGACGCGCAGCCGCGAGGTCAGCCGGTCGCCGACCTCGCGGGAGCTATCCATCCTGCGGGGTCGGCGATGACCGTCTCCAGTGCGCGCAGGGCCCCGCCCGTCGCCGCGGGGGCGGGGTCCGCCGGCGCGGCTCTGAGGCTCACCCGCGACCACGGGCCGGCCAGTGTCCGCGCCGCCAGCTGGGCCTCGACGCCCGGGCGCAACTGGTCCATCAGGGGGATGAAGCCCGTCCCCAGGACGATCTCGTCGGCGTCCACCACGTTCACCGTCGAGGCGAGGGCCACGCCCAGCGCCCACGCCGCGCGTTCCACGGCGGTCCGGGCCGCGTCGTCGCCCCGGGCCACCGCTGCGGCGACATCCTCCGGGGAGGCCGTCGGGGACAGTCCGGCTGCCGCGAGCACGGAGCGCCGGCCGGCATAGGTCTCCAGGCAACCGCGAGCACCGCAGTGACAGGCCGGTCCATCGGGCTCGATGACCACGTGACCGACCTCGCCGGCCCAGCCGTGGCGCCCCCCGGAGACCTCGCCATCGCTGACGATCGCGCCGCCGACACCGACGTCGCCGGCAACGTAGACGAAGGAGCTCTGTGCCGCCACACGCCCCGGCGCGGCGCGGGCAATCCCGTATGCGGCCACGTGCGCGTCGTTGCCGATCTCCACCGCCATGGCCGCCGGCAACGCCTCGCCGAGCATGGCGGCCGGCGCCAGGTCGCTCCAGCCGAGGTTGGGTGCGAGCAGGAGCCGGCCCGCCGCGGCGTCGACGAGACCCGGCAGGCTCAGGCAGGCGCGCGCCACCCGGGCGCCACGTTCCTCGGCCTGACGTACCAGGCGGGCGGCGAGTCCGCCGGCCAGCGGCAGCACCGCAGTCGGATCGGAGTCCTCGAAGTCCCCGGGCAGCGTCGCGGCGGCCAGCACCGCGCCGGTGAGGTCGACGACCCGTCCGGTCACGTAGTCGACGTTCACGTGCAGGCCGAGGCCGGCCACGGTCCCGGCGGCGGGGGTCAGCGGCACCGCCGGCCGTCCGGGCCGTCCGCTGCCGTCCGCCTCGTTCTCGGCGATCAGTCCCGCACGGATCAGCTCCTCGGCCAGCCGGGAGACGGTCGAGCGGGTCAGGCCTGTCTGGGCGGCCAGGCGCGCCCGGGAGAGCGGCACGGGCGAGGCGAAGACCGCGCGGCAGACCAAGGCCAGGTTGTGCTCGCGCAAGGAGGATTGGCGCGCGCCGTCGCGGCGCTCAGTCAGCGCCGAGGCTGCGGCGGGATCAGGCCTCACGGCACTTGACCCTACCGGGAGACCTCAGTAAGTTTCACAGCACAACAAATATCGGTTCTCCGGACGTGCCGCCCGGTACGAGACCCGTCGCGGCGCGGACGCTGACCTCGACGACGAGACAGGAGCCTCCCGATGGCGCCCACCCCCACCCCCGATCACAAGTTCTCCTTCGGCCTGTGGACGGTCGGCTGGACCGCCCGGGATCAGTTCGGCGAGGCCTCCCGCCCGGCCCTGGATCCGTGGGAGTACGCCACCACGCTCGCCGAGCTCGGAGCCTGGGGAGTGACCTTCCACGACGACGACGTCGTGCCGTTCGGCAGTGACGACCAGACCCGCGCGGAGATCCTGCGCACCTTCAAGCAGGCCGTCGACGATGCCGGGCTCGTCGTCGAGATGGTCACCACCAACACCTTCGGTCATCCCGTCTTCAAGGACGGCGCCCTGACCTCCAACGACCGCTCCGTGCGTCGCTTCGGGCTGCGCAAGGTGCTGCGCAACGTCGACCTCGCGGCGGAGCTCGGCGCCACCACCTTCGTCATGTGGGGTGGCCGGGAGGGTAGTGAGTACGACGGCGCCAAGGACCTCCATGCCGCCCACGAGCGCTACGCCGAGGGCATCGACACCGTCGCGAGCTACATCAAGGACCAGGGGTACGACCTGAAGATCGCGCTGGAGCCGAAGCCCAACGAGCCGCGCGGCGACATCCTCCTGCCCACCGTCGGGCACGCGCTCGGCCTGATCGCCAAGCTCGACAACGGCGACATCGTCGGGCTGAACCCCGAGACGGGGCACGAGCAGATGGCGGGCCTGAACTACACCCACGGACTCGCGCAGGCGCTCTGGGCCGGCAAGCTCTTCCACATCGACCTCAACGGGCAGCGGTCCATCAAGTACGACCAGGACCTCGTCTTCGGCCACGGCGACCTGCTGTCCGCGTTCT
>JAJUII010000162.1 GCA_029265505.1 Aeromicrobium choanae | reverse complement strand
GGCGATGTTGATCACCATGATCACCGCCGCGGTGATCACCGAGACGAGGGTGGTCACCGAGTCCATGTCGGAAGGGTAGCGATCACCACGCGCGACGGTCCTGCTTGAGCCGACTCCGGCGGCGCTTGGCCTCGCGGCCCCGTTCGACGGCCGCTCGGCTCGGCCGCGTGGGGCGCCGCCGACGGCGCGGTGTGAGGGCCGTGGCGACGAGCTCCTCCAGCCGTCGCCGCGCCGCTTCGCGATTGCGAAGCTGGGATCGATGCTCCGAGGCGATCACGACCACGTGGCCGTCGACCATCCGGTGTGCCAGGCGTGCGATCACCCGGGCCTGCTGCGTGGGGCTCAGCACGGTCGAGCGGCGCGGGTCCCAGCGGAGCTCCACCCGCGTCTCGCTGGTGTTGACGTGTTGGCCGCCCGGGCCGGAGGAGCGGCTGAAGCGCCAGCTCAGCTCCGACTCGGGCAGCCGGACGGCCGGACGGTCAGGCGTCATCGTCGGCGAGGATCCCGTACAGCCTGCGCCGGGCCTCGGTGACGATCTCGACCGCGTGCGCCTGCTGGGCGGGTGTGCCGACGTGGGCGACCTGTCGGGCCGCCGCGAGCAGGGATTTGGCCGCCTCGGCGAGAGCGGCGCCCTCGGCCGAGGTGTGCCGTCCGAGCTGATCGGACTTCCACGGCTCGCCCAGGGCCTCGCGGTTGGCTTCGACGTAGGCCTTGCCCTCTGCGGTCAACGTGGCCGTCTTGCGGCCGTCGATCCGTTCGAAGGCGATGAAGCCCTCGTCCTCCAACTGCTGCAGGACCGGGTAGATCGAGCCGGGGCTGGGACTCCAGGAGCCCTCGCTCCGCTCGGCGATCTGCTGGATCAGGTGGTACCCGTGGGCCGGAGCCTCGTCCAGCAGGAGGAGGGCGGCCGCGCGGACGTCGCCTCCCTTGCGGCCGCGGCGCGGACCGCGGGGGCCGGGGCGGCCCCAGCCGGGGCCGACCTCCCAGGCGAAGTCGCGAGGTCCGCCGGCGCGACGCGCGCGGCGGGGGTGCCGGTGACGACCGGCGCGATTGGGATGAGTGCTGTGCATGCTCGTCCCCCTTCTGTGTGTTGCGTTCCGACGAATCGTATCGTCGATAACTAAACGATATATCGAATACAGACGGAGACGCAAGCGGAGACGAGGGTGGAGGTGATCACGCCACGGTCAGCTCTGGACGTAGCTCTCCAGCTGATCGCGCTCGAACTCCAACTGATCCATCCGAAACTTCACCGCGTCGCCGATGCTCAGCAGGCCGATCACGCGATCGTCCTCGACGACGGGGATGTGCCGCACCCGGTGCTCGGTCATCGCGCTCATGAGCGAGCCGAACGAGTCATCCGGAGATGCCGTCTGCACGTCGGTCGTCATGATCCGGTCGACCGTGACCTGCCGCGGCTGGTCGACGCCGCGCAGCTTGCGGACGATGTCGCGCTCGGACACGATCCCCAGCAGCGTCGATCCGTCGGCGCTCACCACCAGTGCGCCGACGTTGAGCTCGGCGAGCGTGTCGAGCAGCTCGGTGACGGTCGCATCCGGGCTGATCGTGTAGACGTCGGTGCTTCCCTTGGCCGAAAGTACGTCGCGTACGCGCATGGAGACCTCCTCGACTTGCTGGGAGTGTAACCTCCATCACGCCCAGGCGGCAGTGGCGCGATTCCGGACGTCAGTCGTCGCGGTTGAATCGCAGGCGCGTGACGTTGCCCGGCATCGGCGCCTCGTCGTCGTCATCGTCGTGCGGGTCGGGAAGCGGCTCGTCGTCGGGGAAGTGCCCCAGGTAGGCCATCACGGCGTCATGCAGGCGCCCGTTGGTGGCGACCGCGTTGGCGCCCCACGGACCCTCCTCGCCGGCGAGGGAGGTGAACTGTCCGCCCGCCTCGCGGACGATGATGTCGAGCGCAGCCATGTCCCACACGTTGAGCTCAGGCTCGGCGGCGATGTCGACGGCGCCCTCGGCCACCAGCATGTAGGACCAGAAGTCACCGTAGGCGCGGCTGCGCCAGCAGTGGCGCAGCAGAGCGTCGAACTCGCCCTGGCGGCCGATCGCGTCCCAACTGGGAGCCGAGGAGTAGGAGATCGAGGCCGCGGTCAACTCGCGCACGCCGGACACCCGGATGGGTCGGGTCTGACGGAACGACTTGCCGGTGTGTGCCCCGTCGCCCTTCATCGCCCACCAGCGACGGCCCAGGGCCGGGGCGGACACACAGCCGACCACGATCTCGCCGGCCTCCTCCAGAGCGATCAGCGTCGCCCAGACGGGGACCCCGCGCACGAAGTTCGAGGTGCCGTCGATCGGGTCGATGATCCAGCGACGCTCCGCGTTCTCGGCGGTGCCCTCGGTCTGGCCCTCCTCCTCGCCGAGCACGATGTCGCGGCCACGGGAGGTCTTGAGGGTGCGCCGGATCGCCTCTTCGACGGCCTTGTCCGACTCGGTCACGTAGGTCATGTCCGGCTTCGTCGAGACCTCCAGATCCAGGGCGCCGAACCGGTCCATGCTGAGGTTGTCGGCGGTGTCGGCCAGGACGTGCGCGAGTCTGAGATCGTCGAGGTAGGGGTTGGCCATGGCCCCAGCCTACGGTCTGGCCGCCCCGCGCCGGTCAGTACTCGTCGACCAGTGAGCGGCTCGCCATGATCCGACGGAACGACGCGACGCGTGCGGGGTCGATCCCCTCACCGTCCAGCGCGCACTCGGGCTCCTCGGTCACGTGGGTGCAGCCGCGCGGGCAGTCGCGCGCCGCCTCGGCCAGATCGGCGAACGCGCTCAGGATCCGGTCCGGATCGACGTGGGCGAGCCCGAAGGAGCGGAAGCCGGGGGTGTCGATGATCCGGCCGCCGAACGGCAGCGTCAGCATCTGGGCGGACGTCGAGGTGTGGCGCCCGCGTCCGGTGACCTCGCTGACGTCACCGGTCGCACGTGCGGCGTCGGGGATGAGGGCGTTGACGAGCGTGGACTTGCCGACGCCGCTGTGGCCGATCAGCACGCTGGTCCGATTGCGCAGGAGCTCGCGCACCGGCGCGAGGTCCGCGCCACGGGAGGTCGTCACCACGTTCACGCCCAGCGGTGCGAGTCGGGCGAGCATCTCGTCCGCCGGGGCCAGGTCCGCCTTCGTCAGACAGACCGCCGGATCCATGCCGGCGTCGTACGCGGCGACCAGACAGCGGTCGATCAGGGCCGGTCGCGGCGGGGGGTCGGCCAGCGCGGTGACGATCACGAGCTGGTCGGCGTTCGCCACCACGACCCGCTCGATCGGATCGTCGTCGTCGGCGGTGCGACGCAGGACCGTCCGTCGGTCGAGCACCTCGACGATGCGTGCCAAGGTGCCCTCGCGGCCCGAGAGGTCACCCACCACACGAACACGATCGCCGACCACCACGCCCTGCCGCCCGAGCGGACGTGACTTCATCGCCATGACGACCGTCCCGTCGTCCGATTCGAGCGTGTAGCGGCCGCGGTCGACGGTGGTCACCGTGGCGACCGGCGCATCGGAGTAGTCCGGGCGCTGCTTCGTCCGCGGCCGGGTCCGCCGCCGCGGCCGCTCGAACTGCGCGTACTCGTCCCTCACGAGAGCAACCGGCTCCAGTCCGCGGCGAATCCGGGGTAGGTCTTCGCGGTCGTCTCGACGTTCTCGATCTCGACACCGTCGACGCGCAGCCCGATGACCGCCGCGGCGTGTGCCATGCGGTGGTCGTCGTAGGTGCGGAAGACGCCGGCGTGCAGCGGGGCGGGGGTGATCCGCAGACCGTCGTCGGTCTCGTCGACGGAGCCTCCCAGACGACTGATCTCGGCCGCGAGGGCGGCGAGGCGGTCCGTCTCGTGTCCGCGCAGGTGCGCGACGCCGGAGATCGTGCTGGGCTCCTCCGCCAGGGCCGCCAGCGCCGCGACCACCGGAGTCAGCTCCCCGACGTCGTGCAGGTCCAGGTCGACCCCGCGCAACCGCTGAGGTCCGGTCACCACCAGATCGTCACCGTCGCGCTCGGCGCGACCGCCGAAGCGTGCGACGAGGTCACGCCACGCGTCGCCCGCCTGGTCGGTCGTGCTCGGCCAGTTCCGCACCCGGACGACCCCGCCGGTGGCGAGGGCCGCCGCGACGAAGGGGCCGGCGTTCGACAGGTCGGGCTCGATCGTCACGTCGACCGCCGCGATCGGACCGGGCGCGACGCGCCAGCGCGTGGCGTCGTGCTCGACCCGGACCCCGCGGCGACGCAGCTCGGTGACGGTCATCGCGATGTGCGGGAGCGAGGGCAGCGTCGCGCCCACGTGGCGCAGGACGAGACCGTCCTCGAAACGTGGCGCGACCAGCATGAGCGCGGAGACGAACTGGCTCGATGCCGAGGCGTCGACGTCGATCTCGCCCCCGTGCACCCGGCCGGCGCCGTGGACGTCGAAGGGCAGGCTGCCCCGTCCCTCGTCCTCGACGCGGACACCGAGGTCACGCAGGCTCGAGATCGTTGTGTGCATGGGGCGCTCGCGGGCCCGAGGGTCACCGTCGAAGTGGATCACGCCCCGGCCCAGTGCGGCGATCGGCGGGACGAAGCGCATCACGGTGCCCGCCAGCCCGCAGTCCACCCGAGCCTCGTCGACCGGGACGATGGGCGTGACGGTCCACACGTCGGCGCTCCGCGCGATGCGCGCCCCGAGGGCCTCCAGCGCCGCCGCCATGAGCTCGGTGTCGCGAGCGACGAGCGGCAGCCGGACCACGGAGGTGCCCTCGGCGAGGGCCGCCAGCACCAGGGCGCGGTTGGTCTGGGACTTCGAGCCCGGCAGGGCGACGGTCGCGTCGAGTCGCCCCGACGGGCGGGGCGCGGGCCACGTGGGGGTCATCGGCGCAGCTCGTCGACCCGCTCGACGAGGGAGTCCTTCGCGGCGATGGCCGAGCGCTTGGCCCGAGCGCCGAGCCACGGCTTGCCCGGCTCGGGGTCGAGGGTCGACATGAGCAGTCCGCCGGTCATGGAGACGTTCTTGAGGAAGTGGAGGAACTGGTTGCGCCGCGCGACCGGGTCGGGCTCCTCCCAGAACCGATGTCCGGTGGCCGTCGTGGCGGGCATGGTCGCGGCGAGCACGAAGGCCGCGGTGCGCGGCATCCGGCCGGTGGCCAGGGCCAGGCCGGCCGCGACGTGGACGGCGGCGTCGAGGCGTACGAGCGAGGTCGCCGAGATGCGTGTGCCGGGGATGAAACGTTGCACGAGGTCGGCCACCGGCTGGGCCTTCGCCGCCGAGGCGTCGGGGCGGCGCAGGGTCATCGCGCCCCCGGCGACGAACGTCGAGGCGAGCATCGGGCGGGCGATCGCGCGCAGGAGAGTCATGTCCTCATCATGCCGCAGTCGGGCCGGGGCCACCGCCGCAGATCAGAACGAGCCCTCGACCGTCCGGCCGCCGCTGGTGAGCGTGTAGTTGCCCTTCAGCGTGAACCCGGTCGCGGTCAGCGGGCCGATCGTCCCGTTCGGGCCGATCGTGGTGGTGCAGGTGCGCTGCGAGGAGATCACCCCGATGGCGCAGTTCCAACCGGTGCCATTGACGATGACGAGCTCGAGGTCTGCCACCAGCCCCCCGGTGAACCCGAGTCGCAGCTCGACTGGCTGCCCGACCGGGGCGTCCGGTCCGACCACGAAGTCGAACCGCACCCGGAAGATGCCGCTCTCGACGTGGACGGTCACCGCATCGTCGACGTCAGGATCGGTGGGTTCGCTCGTGGGTTCGCTCGTGGGTTCGGTGGTGGGTTCGGTCGTGGGTTCGGTCGTGGGTTCGGTGGTGGGTTCGGTCGTGGGTTC
>JAJUII010000106.1 GCA_029265505.1 Aeromicrobium choanae | reverse complement strand
TTGTGAGCGGCGTCACGCCTGGACGCAGACGACATGGGGAGAGGTCGGGTGGTCGAAGGTGGCACGACACGGAGTCCTGAACCGTCGCACGCTGGGTCTGGCGGCCGCCGCCACGCTGGTCGCGTCCCTCGCGGCCTGCGGCGGCGGTGACGAGGGTGTCCCCACCATCAACCTCTTCGGCGGCGCCTCCGCCAGCGGCTTCGACGAGATCATCGCCGACTGCAACGAGGAGGCCGACGGCAAGTACCGGATCGTCGGCAACCTGCTGCCCAGCGACGCCGACGGCCAGCGCGAGCAGCTGGTCCGCCGACTCGCGGCCGGCGACACGGGCATGGACCTGCTCGGCATGGACGTCGTGTGGACCGCCGAGTTCGCCGAGGCCGGCTGGATCCTGCCGCTCGACGAGGAGCAGGCCGCCGCCGCCTCGGAGGACACTCTGGAGGTCCCGCTCGAGACCGCCACGTGGAAGGACAAGCTCTACGGCATCCCGAAGCACACGAACGCCCAGCTCATGTGGTACCGCAAGTCGCTCGTCGAGAAGGTCGGCGACGGAGAGCCGCCCGAGACCTGGGACGAGATGTTCGAGATGGCCGAGGAGCTCAAGTCCATGGGCGAGCCCTACGAGATCGGCTTCACCGGCGCCCGGTACGAGGGCCTCGTGGTCGGCTTCAACACCCTGCTGTCGTCGTTCGGCGGCACTGTGGTCAACGAGGACAGCTCCGAGACCACGATCGACGACAAGACCGTCCAGGCCCTGGAGCTGATGCAGCGCCTGGCCTCCTCCGGGCTGGCCAGCCGGTCGCTGTCGAACTCCCAGGAGCCCGAGGTGTTCGCCCAGCTGCAGAACGGCGCCTCGGCGTTCAGCCTCAACTGGCCGTACGTGCTGAGCGCGATGCGCGAGGCCAACCCCGAGATCGCCGAGGACCTGGGCTTCGCCAAGTTCCCCGCCGCGGTCGAGGGCGAGCCCTCCCGCGTGACGGTCGGCGGCATGAACTTCGCCATCAGCGCCTTCAGCGAGCACCCCGACGAAGCCTTCGAGGCGGCGATGTGCCTGCGCTCCCCCGAGCACCAGCTCTCGCACGCGCTCAGGGCCGGTGAGCCCCCGGTCATCGTCTCGGTGTTCGACGAGCCGGAGTTCCAGGAGGCCTACCCGCAGGGCGACCTGCTGCTCGAGTCGCTCGAGACCGCGAGCTCGCGGCCGATCTCGCCGGTCTACCAGAACATCTCGACGATCATCTCGTCCACCCTCTCGCCGCCGACCGGCATCGACCCGGAGAGAACGGCCGAGGAGCTCGACGAGGCCATCACCGACGCCATCGAGGGGAAGGGGATCCTGCCGTGAGCACCGCGACTCCCGTGGAGGAGGACGAGGGCACCCGGATCGCCCGGCAGCGCTTCAGCGAGGGCAAGCGAGCCGAGCGCCGCCTGGGGCTGATGCTCGTCTCCCCCGCCGTCATCCTCATGATCCTGGTGACGGCCTATCCGATCGCCTACGCGATCTGGCTGTCCCTGTTCCGCGCCGACATGCGCACCCCCGACCAGAACGAGTTCGTCGGCCTGGAGAACTACGTCACCGTCCTGTCCAGCTCGATCTGGTGGAAGGCGTTCGGCTTCACCCTGCTGCTGACCGTCGTCAGCGTCGTCCTCGAGCTGATCCTGGGCATGCTGCTGGCGATCGTCATGCACCGGACGATCGTCGGCCGCGGACTCGTCCGCACGTCCGCGCTCGTGCCCTATGCGATCGTCACCGTGGTCGCCGCGTTCAGTTGGCGCTTCGCCTGGAGCCAGGGCATGGGCTGGCTCGCCGGGGACAGCGCACCGCTGACCGGGGAGTGGAGCTCGTTCTGGATCATCGTCCTGGCCGAGGTCTGGAAGACGATCCCGTTCATGGCGCTGCTGCTGATGGCCGGCCTGGCCCTCGTGCCCGAAGACCTCCTCAAGGCCGCCTCCATCGACGGCGCGACGGCCTGGCAGCGGTTCTGGAAGATCACCGTCCCGCTGATCAAACCGTCGATCCTCGTGGCCGTGCTGTTCCGCACGCTCGACGCGTTCCGGATCTTCGACAACATCTACGTCCTGACCGGCGGCGCGAACGAGACCTCCAGCGTCTCGATCGTGGCCTACAACAACCTGATCAAGGGCCTGAACCTCGGCATCGGCTCGACGATGTCGGTGCTGATCTTCGTGACGATCGCGATCATCGCGTTCATCTTCGTCAAGTTGTTCGGCGCAGCGGCACCGGGCTCCGACGAAGGGAGGCGATGACGATGAGCGCGGCGATCGCGACTCCGAAGACCAAGGCGATCTGGTGGGGCGTCAACATCCTGGTCCTGCTGTACGCCTTCATCCCCGTCATCTGGATCGTCTCGCTGTCGCTCAAGCCCGACGCGGTCCTCAACGACGGTCGGTTCTTCCCGAGCCAGCTCACCGGCGAGCACTACGAGGCGATCTTCCAGAACAACGACTTCACGCGGGCCCTGATCAACTCGATCGGCATCTGCCTGATCTCGACGTTCATCGCGATCATCGTCGGCACCATGGCCGCCTACGCGGTCGCCCGGCTGGACTTCCCCGGCAAGAAGTTCGTGGTCGGCGCCTCGCTGATGATCGCGATGTTCCCGCAGATCGCGCTGGTCACGCCGCTGTTCAAGATCCTTACCGGCATCGGCCTGTTCGACACCTGGCTCGGCCTGATCATCCCGTACATCACGTTCGCGCTCCCGCTGGCGATCTACACGCTCAGCGCGTTCTTCCGCGAGATCCCCTGGGAGCTGGAGAAGGCCGCCAAGATGGACGGCGCCACCCCGTACCAGGCCTTCCGCAAGGTGATCGCGCCGTTGGCGATGCCGGGCGTGTTCACCACGGCGATCCTGGTCTTCATCTCGTGCTGGAACGACTTCCTGTTCGCGATCTCGCTGACCTCCAGTGAGCGCTCCCGCACCGTGCCGGCGGCCCTGAGCTACTTCACCGGCGCCACGACGTTCGAGAAGCCGACGCAGTCCATCGCGGCCGCGGCGGTGGTCATCACCATCCCGATCGTCATCTTCGTCCTGTTCTTCCAGCGCCGGATCGTTGCCGGCCTCACCAGCGGCGCCGTCAAGGGCTGAAAGGAATCACCATGGCTGAGATCGTCCTGGACCACGTCGTCAAGCGGTACCCCGACGGTGCGCTGGCGGTCGACGACTTCAATCTCGAGATCGCCGACGGCGAGTTCATCATCCTCGTCGGGCCCTCAGGCTGCGGGAAGTCGACGACCCTGAACATGATCGCGGGGCTGGAGGACATCACCACCGGCGAGCTGCGCATCGACGGCAAGGTGGTCAACGACCTGGCTCCGAAGGACCGCGACATCGCGATGGTGTTCCAGTCCTACGCCCTCTACCCCCACATGACGGTCTACGAGAACATGGCGTTCCCGCTGACCCTCGCGGGCGTGGACAAGGGGACCATCAAGGAGAAGGTCCTCGAGGCCGCGCGGATGCTCGAGCTCGAGCAGCACCTGGAGCGCCGCCCCTCCAACCTCTCCGGCGGCCAGCGGCAGCGCGTCGCCATGGGTCGCGCGATCGTGCGCTCGCCGAAGGCGTTCCTCATGGACGAGCCGCTGTCGAACCTGGACGCCAAGCTGCGCGTCCAGATGCGCACCCAGGTGGCGCGCATCCAGAAGAACCTCGGCACGACGACGATCTACGTCACCCACGACCAGACCGAGGCGATGACCCTCGGCGACCGGGTCGTGGTGATGCGCGCCGGCAAGATCCAGCAGGTCGGCTCCCCGACCGAGCTGTACGACCATCCGACCACCCTGTTCGTGGCCGGCTTCATCGGCAGCCCGGCGATGAACTTCCTGCCCGCCTCGATCGAGGGCGAGACCCTGCGGACGGCGCTGGGCGACCTGCCGCTGCCGGACGCCACACGAGAGAGCGTGCGCTCCGGTCAGGTGTCGCGCGACGTCATCGTCGGCATCCGTCCGGAGCACTTCGAGGACGCGAGCCTCGTCGCCGCCGACGCGCCCGGCGCGCGGGTGGAGGTCGACGTCGACATCGTCGAGGAGATGGGCTCGGACGTGTACGCCTACTTCTCCGTGGCGGACACCGCCAAGAGCTCCGAGCTCGACGACCTGGCGGCCGACGCGGGCGCGGACTTCTCGACCGAGGGGACCCAGGTCAACGCCCGACTGTCGGCCGAGTCGCGGGTCCGCGGCGGTCAGCACGCCGAGCTGTACGTCGACACCGCCAAGATCCAGCTGTTCGACGCCTCGAGCGGCGAGAACATCACCGCCGGCTGAGTCAGCGGCGTCGTGAGCCGCCGCGCGAGGAGGAGGACCCGCGACCGCCGCTGCGGCGGCGCGAGCGTCCGCGCATGATCTCGTCCATGATCTCGCGGTTCCACAGGTGCTCGCGGATGAGCCGGTAGCGCTCGCCGGAGACCCGGATGTAGGCGTCGGCGTCGGTCTCGTCCTCGCCCTTGACCCCGGCGTCCGCGATGAGCTGGAGCACCGGGAGGTACTCCTCGTCGAACCACCGGCGCGCCATCGTCCGCTTGTCCATGAGCTGCTCCTCGGCCATCATCCGCCGCGCGGCCCACGCCTCGACCATCTCGGCCAGCACGCCGTAGTCGTAGGGCTCGGTGACGCGGACCTCCTCGCGCACCGACCGGTCGAGGGGCACTCGCTGCAGGAACAGCTTGCGCCACAGATTGCGCTCCAGGTCGGAGCGACGACCGATCTCGCGCGGCTCGAGCAGCGTCTGCACCTCGGTGACGTCCGCCTCGATGAGTCGCAGCCCCAGGGCGCGGGCCACCGAGACGCGGTGGTGGCCGTCACGCACGAAGTAGTGGTCGCCGAGCTTGTAGACGTCGATCGGTGGGATCTCCTCGCCGACGCGACTGGCGCGGGCGATCCGCTCCCAGCGTGCCCGGCTCTTGTCGGACGTGGGGCGGAAACGGCGGTCGAAGTCGCGGGCCTTGTCCACCGAGCCGACGATCGAGTCGAGCGGGATGAGCTGCAGGCCCAGCCGCCGCTCACCACGACGGCCCAGCGCGTCGACGACCTCGTCGAAGGACAGCGCACGTCGGGTGTCGCCGTCGCCGCGCAGGCGCGAGGCCAGCGCCGACAGCGTCTGGGCCCGCCGCGCGCGCAGGAAGTCGCTCTCGGCGTCGATTCGCGGGGAACCCGAATCAGCCATGCTCTCTCACCGGATCCAAGGTCGGGGCGTCGATCTCCATCAGCTGGTAGGGCACGACGTTGCGGATCGTCGTGCCACCCAGGACACGGTCGGGCTGCGGCTGCCCGTAGGGGTGGATGTGACCGTGCAGGTGCCACCGCGGGCGGAGCCGGGCGATGACCTCGTGCAGGGCCTCGAAGCCATGGTGCGGCGGGTCGTCGCCGTCGCCCAGCCCGCGCGGCGGGGAGTGCGTCAGCAGCACGTCGACGCCACCGCCGCCGCGCTTGCCGACGAGCTTCACCAGCCGCCGGGCGCGCTTGGCGAACTCCTCCTGGGTGTACTGGTTCGGCCCGTCGTTGTAGCGCACGCTGCCGCCCAGGCCGGCGATCCGCAGTCCCGCTGCGTCGACGATCGTCTCGTCGGCGTTGATGCATCCCCAGGGTCGCGGGTCCTCCTCCGGCATGCCCGAGGACGCCATCAGCCCTCGGAACCCCGACAGCGGCGACTCCACCTCCGGGTCGTGGTTGCCCGGCACGAAGACGACCGGCACGTCGAGCATCGACGACAGGAACTCCAGGTAGTCCCACGGCAGGTCCCCGGCGCCGAGCACGAGGTCGGGCTGCAGTCGCCTCACGCCGGCGTCATGGATCACCGGCGAGATCTCGTCGGCGACCACGAGAACGCGCACCATGCATCCACGCTACCCGCTCTCGCCGGTCGCGGCGCTCGCTCAGCGGTCGGACTCGGCCTCCTGCGCGGCCCAGCGAGCCTTGTCCGCCTCGATCTTGCGGCCGAGGAGGAACGCCCCCAGCCACAGGGCCAGGAACATCACGCCGACGAGGAACATCGCCGGCACGATGAAGCCGGTCGCGATGGTGCCCACCTGGATCGCGTGTCCCACCAGATAGGCCCCGGGGTGCCGCAGCATGCCCGCGGTGAGCACGCACAGCACCGCGAGCCCGCCGCCGACGGCGGCGGCGACCGCGACGTCGACGTTCTCGACCGCGACCATCACCGGGATCGCCAGGCCCAGGATGATCGCCTGCAGAGTCAGCATCGTGGCGCACATGTGCCTCATGGGAGGTCCTTCCCGCCGCCGAGCAGGGTGCGCGCCTCGCCCACCGTGACGACCGACCCGGTCACCAGCACGCCGCCGGAGCCGATGGCGTCGCGGAAGTCCTCACCGGCCGCATCGGCCAGCCCGATCGCCCGTTCGAGCGCCTCGTCCAGGCGGGGGGCGACGGTGACCCGCTCGGACCCGAAGACACCCTCAGCCAACTCGGCCAGCTCCGCCGCCGGAAGCGACCGCTCGGTGCTGTTCTGGGTGCAGACGACGTGTGCGAGCACCGGCTCGAGCTCACGCAGGATCTCCTCGGCCTCCTTGTCGGCCATGATGCCGACGACGCCGATCAGCGGGCTGAAGGCGAACTCCTCGCCGACCGACTCGATCATGGCGCGCACGCCGTGCGGGTTGTGCGCGGCGTCGAGCACGATCGTGGGGCTGCGGCGGACGACCTCGAGGCGACCCGGCGAGGTCACCGCGCCGAATCCCGCCCGCACGAGCTCCGGGTCGAGCTCGGCGTCCCCGGTGAAGACCTCGACGGCGGCGAGGGCGAGCGCAGCGTTGCGGGCCTGGAAGGCGCCGTGCAGCGGCAGCAGGATGTCCTCGTAGCGGCCCTTGACCCCCTGGATCGTGAACTGCTGACCGCCGACCGCGGCGACCCGCGACTCGACGCCGAAGTCGGCGCCCTCGAGCACGACGGGCGCACCGACCTCCGCCGCCCGCCCGAGCATCGTCTCGAGCACCTCGGCCGGCTGCGCGGCGAGCACCAGGCGTCCGCCCGGCTTGATGATCCCGGCCTTCTCCACCGCGATGTCGGCCGGCGTGTCCCCGAGGTAGCTCGCGTGGTCGACGTCGATCGGGGTCACCACCGCCACGTCGGCGTCGGCGACGCTCGTCGCGTCCCACGCACCGCCCATGCCGACCTCGACGACCGCGACGTCGACCGGCGCGTCGGCGAACGCGGCGTAGGCCATCGCGACGAGCATCTCGAAGAAGCTGAGCCGGTGCGGCTGATCGCGGTCGACCAGGTCGGCGTACACGGCCACGTCGGCGTAGGCGTCGACGAACGCCTCGTCGTCCAGCGGCTCGCCGTCGACGCTGATGCGCTCGTTCATGCGCTGCAGGTGAGGGCTGGTGAATCGGCCGGTGCGCAGGTCCAGCGCCCGCAGCAGGGCGTCGATCATGCGACCGGTCGAGGTCTTGCCGTTGGTGCCGGTGAGCTGGATGACCGGCTGGGCGTGCTGGGGATCGCCCATCAGCTCGCAGACGGCGCGGATCCGGTCGAGCGACGGTTCGAGTCTGGTCTCGGGCCAGCGCGACAGCAGTGCGAGCTCGACCTCGGGGTACGTGGGCCTCATCGCCACCAGTATTCCAGTCAGGACCTGCCGGGGTCCGTGCCCGGCGGGGCGAGCTCGAGCATGCGGCGGGCCAGCGGCGCCAGCCGCGGGCCCAGGGCCGCCGCCTCCTCCCGCCGGAACCACCGCGCCTCGGCGATCTCGGCGGCCGCGGTGACCTCGGTCGTCAGGCGCAGCGCGAACACGTCGGCGACCAACGCGTGCCCGGGCTCGTTCGCGGCGTCGGCCTCGAAGCGCCCCCACGGCTCGAGCTCGGCCGGATCGACCTCGATCGACAGCTCCTCGGCCAGCTCGCGCACCAGGGCCTGCTCGGGCCGCTCCCCCGGCTCGGGCTTGCCGCCCGGCTGCATGAAGATCTGCGACCCGGTCTTGCGCACCATCAGCACGCGGTCCTGCGGGTCGGTCGTGAACGCCGCCACGACGTGGATGGTCGGTCGCTGCCCTCGCTCGCTCATGTCGCCTCCGTCGACCATCCTCGCGTACCGGTCGTCGACGATCCCCGGCGGACCGTCGGCCGTGCGGCCACGGTCGGCCGGAACGGGCAGGGCACGTAGAATCGTGCCTCGTGACCACACAGAGCCGCATTCCGGAGAAGCCCGCCCTCGAGGGACTGGAGGCCAAGTGGGCCGAGGTATGGGCCGAGCAGGGGACCTACGCCTTCGATCGCAGCAAGACCCGCGACGAGGTCTACTCGATCGACACCCCGCCGCCGACCGTCTCCGGGTCGCTCCACGTGGGTCACGTGTTCAGCTACACCCACACCGACGTCATCGCCCGCTACAAGCGGATGCGCGGCTTCGAGGTCTTCTACCCGATGGGCTGGGACGACAACGGCCTGCCCACCGAGCGCCGCGTCCAGAACTACTTCGGGGTCCGGTGCGACCCGTCCCTGCCCT